>CAVESC010000165.1:0-2079 GCA_963618275.1 Bacteroidaceae bacterium | reverse complement strand
GATGATACATTATTACAAATAAGTAAATTAGATTTTTGTATTCAAGATGTTACCCTATTTTTAGATACCCATCCTGATGATCAAGAAGCTAAAAAATATTACAAAGAAGGGATGAAACATCTTTTAAAGATGAAAGAAACGTATTTAAAAAATGGTGGTGCTCTTACAAATAGAGACGGGAAGAATATTGAAAATTATATTAATGAACCATTTCCTTGGATGAAAGGAGGATCAACATGTGGTTGTATGAAAAACGCTTGCAATATCCCGTTAATGTAAGAAAACCGGATGCTAAAACTGCTAAAATCGTCATTTCACAACTTGGTGGACCTAATGGTGAACTAGGCGCAGCACTTCGTTATTTAAGTCAACGTTACACAATGCCTTATCCAAGAATTCAAGCATTATTAACAGACATTGGCACGGAAGAACTTGCTCACGTTGAAATTATCAGTACTCTTTTCTATCAACTTACAAACGGTTTAACACCTCAAGAAATTAAAGATGGTGGTTTAGACGCTTACTTTACCGATCACACATTAGGTGTTTATCCAACAAATAGCGCGGGTATTCCTTTCAGTGCAGATACTTTCCAATCTGTAGGAGATCCTATTTCTGATTTAACAGAAAATATGGCTGCTGAACAAAAAGCAAGAACAACGTATGATAACATTCTTGCTTTAAGTAAAAATGAAGAAGTCAATAAAGTCATTCGTTTTTTAAGAGAAAGAGAAATCGTGCATTATCAACGTTTTGCTGAAGGACTTGAATATGTCAAGAGTCAATTAAATAAGAAGAACTATTATGCTTATAATCCATCATTTACTTCATCAAAACGTGAACAAGCATGTGAATAAGGTGAATAACTTAAGTTATTCACCTTTTGTGCACTCTACGCACATTTTCCCCACAAATATTCACTTAAATCTATTGTTAAAAATGTTTGTATTTCTTGGTTTATTGTTTCATTGATTTTAGAAATCCTTCCCTTATTTTTTACATAAACATCAATATATCTTTTTTTAGCAGGAATTTGTCTACAAAAAAAGTCTTTATTTTTTCCCTTATAAACTTGATTTAATTGTCGAAAATTATCCCAAAGCATTTCAATCTCTTTATCCTTTGTTAATAAATCAATAAATTTCTTTTCTTGAAGATAAAAATTATCTTCTATTATAACACCTTTATCAACTGCTTTTTTGATAATATAAGATAAATATTGCATCGCGTAACGATCTTCGTCACAAATATAAATACGTGCACACTTTAACATCATTTCCGTAAAAAGAACTGCTACTTCTTCATGCTTAAAAATAAATTCATCTTGTTTTTCATTAACTTCTAAATCATTATAAATTATTTGTATCGTATTTAAATCACAAAAACCATAACTATACATATTACCTAATGTATATTCTAAACGATCTGCAGAAAGTTTAGGTGAATCGTTATCACAAAGAGGATATAAGTGATAGTTACAAACCTCATCAATTGTTAAATGATACTTTTGAAGTAAAGCAACTAATAATGCATCCTGTTCGATTATTTTTCTTGTATCTAACTCTGTTGATTCTTGTTTTAGATGATCTTGATGATAAAAATCTATAGTGTGTGCAAAAACAGGAGTTGCTATATCATGAAGTAAACCTGCAACAGCCTGTTTAAGATCATATGTAAAATGATAAGCAATTAAAGCAACACCTATACTATGTTGATAACGTGAATAAGGAATAATGTTTAAAAAGAAATCAAAAGTAGTATATTCAACTCCACAATTCATTCCTATATCTTTAAGTCTTTGTATTGATGGTACTTGAAGAAAACAATTTACAAATTCTAAACTCTCTTTTTCATATATTTTCCATAAATTATCCAATTTTTTTCAACTCCTTAAAATTTTAAATTACATACATTTTATCACACTTTTTTAGATTATATTAAAAGATAGTAAAATTTATTTTAATATTTTTTTAAAATAAAGCTTGATTAAAGTAAAAATATATGTATAATTATAAGGGCAGTAACGGGAAGTAGCACAGCTTGGTAGTGCACCTGGTTTGGGACCAGGGGGTCGCAGGT
>CAVESC010000164.1:0-2237 GCA_963618275.1 Bacteroidaceae bacterium | reverse complement strand
AAATCAAAGAAATATGATATTTCCACTTGACAATCGTCATTTCATAACAGCTTTTTTTTATGTTGAGATTAGTCTATAATAGATAATAAAGGTGATTGTTATGGAAAAAATGATGTTGAATTTAAATAGTTTAGCTATGATGGTATGTACGTGTGATTTTTACAGGGATAATGAAGTTGCTTTAACAACTGAAGAATGGCTAGATGTTGAAAGAAATTTAAAAATACATGGTTTAAATGGACCAAGTAGTTTATTTGGCTTAGACAGCAATGAGCTGATGAATATGTTAGAAATTTCTGAATATAGTGCATATAAAATTGTACGCAGGATGAAATCGATACACTTATTTTTAAAACAATTGCATGAATATGAGAAGCAAGGAATACGTATTATTACTAAATATGATGAGGATTTTCCCCAAGTACTTATTAAAAAAATGAAAAAGAATGCACCACTTTATTTATTTGTAGCGGGTCAGTTACCTACAGATTTTGAAGGTATTTCTATTACAGGTTTACAAACAGTGACAAAAAAAGAAAAAGGTTACATAAAACGACTTGTTGACAAAATTAATGATGAAGATAAATGGTTGATTTCTAATGATTGTAAAGGAGTGGATCAAGAAGCTTTTTATTATGGAATACATCATCATAGTAAAATAATTTGTTTTGTTTGTGAAAATATGTATGATAAAATAGAAGAATATAAAAAAATCATTAGACTAGGGAGAATTGTTTTTTTAAGTGCTGTTGATCCTGTTAGAAGATTTACTGTTACACATGCAATAGATCGAAATAGTTATGTGTGTGGTTTATCAAAGTTCCAAATTGTTGTTTCAAGTAAAATTAACAGTGGCGCAACTTGGTTTACAATTATGCATAATATGCATCATAATTGGACGATTTCATTAGTTCTTGATAATGATTGCTTTGGAAATCAAAGACTATTAGAAATGAAAACAATACCTTTATATTTAAAGAATATTATTTCAGATATGAGTTTTGAAATGATTTATGAATTGAATAAAAAGGAAGATATTGAGGAAGTTAATATTGATCAAATGTCAATATTTGAATTTATAGGAGATGCAAATGATTCGAGAACATAAAATGTATAAAATAACTTATTTATTAATGACAATAAGTATTATTGTGTATGTATACACATCTTTAAAATATGGTTTATCCATGTCTGCTATGCAAGGAATAAAAACAGGTGGTTTTAATCCGCTATATGTTTATTATTATCATGAATATTATCGATTAATTACTGCTAATTTTATTCATTTTGGATTAATGCATATTTTTTGCAACGTTTATTCTTTATATAATTTAGGAATGCTAATGGAAAGAATACTGAAAGAAAAAAAATATACTATAGTTATTATTGCTTCAATGATTTCTACGACATTATTTTCATATATATTATTTTTATTTTTTAATATAGGAGCAAATAGTGTGATGGGTGGTATTTCTGGTATTATTTTTGGACTTATTGGTTCGCTTTTAGCGTTATCTGTTTTGTATGGAGATATTTATAGCTATTTATTTAAACAAATAGCTTCAAGTGTGCTATTGATGCTTTTTATTTCAGTAGCTATTCCTTCTATTTCACTTACAGGACATATTGGTGGGTTGATTGGCGGATTTGTGGCTACTATTATTTTAGAAAAATTAAATATAAACAAAAATAAAATAATAAATTAGGAGAGTATGATGAATTTTCAAGAAAAATATAATGAATATAAACAAAGACAAGAAGCAAAAAAATTTTTTAATCAAAACAATGACTACCATTTATCAACAATTGATTATATAAAAATGATTGTTGCTGGAATATTGGTTGCAATGTTTTCAACAATTATATTTGAATTAATTAGTTTACAAATTGGTTGGAATTTTTCAATTTTTAATATACTTACAGGATATTTTACAGGATTTATTATTTTAAAAATTGCACGATATGGAAATAAGAATGTTGGCATTATTTCTGTTGTTTGTTATGTATTAGGAACTTTTTTTGCTCCAGCAGTGATGTACTATGCTTTTTGGCATCAAGTGTTATCATTATCGATGTGCATTCAAATAGCTATGTCTCAATATGGTAGTTTGATTTCTTTATTGTTTATAGTTGTAGGTGCTATTACCGCTTATGAAATGAGTAAAAATTAATAGGGCTAAATGGTCAATGTCATTAAGTTAAGGCGACATTGTATAAACGACAGTTTTATTTATGTT
>CAVESC010000163.1:0-2519 GCA_963618275.1 Bacteroidaceae bacterium | reverse complement strand
GTATGGGGCAGTGTTTATGATATTCGAGAACTTTTAGACAGTTCAGTAAAATTAATGGATGGTAAATCACCTTTAGAGATGAATTTGGGTCCTTTAAATATAATTAAAAAACCTTTAATAAGAAGTATTAAAGGAACAGTTATTGAAAAATTATTAAAAGATCATCAAATTTTAAAAGAAAATGAAAAGTAATTGATTTTTTACCATGAAATTTTAAAAACATCTGGAAACATTTGATAAAGTGTTTTACCAGCTTGTTGAGGAGATAAATCAAACTTACCAAGAATATAATGTTGATACATGATGGAAGCACCACCACAAAAAACATCTAATAAAAGAAGATCTTTATCTTCAAATTGGATGTTTTTTCTTTTACACATCTCAATAACAGTATTATAAGAATATTGATAGATAAAATCTCCTAAAGAATTAATACCGGTATAATCAAAGGCATTTTTTAAATAATGAAGCTCTTTACTCATTTTAAATAAATTAATAAAGATATCTTCAAAGTTATGATTATTTTTGCTATGCATATATTGATCTAAAATTCTTTTATAATTATCGTTCATGACATCATATTTATCTTTATAATGACGATAAAAAGAAGATGTTGAAACATGCGCTTCATTACATATTTCTAAAACAGTAATATCATCAAATGCTTTTGTTTGAATAAGTTTATTAAAAGTATTAAATATTTTATTATGTGTTTTCATTTATATCACCATTTTTATTTTATTTATTATGGGACATATTTGCAATATTGTCCCACTTATTTTTTATAACAAGTGATAAAATAATAAATGGAGGAATGTGAATATGGCTAAAAAATTAACTGAAGGAGAAAAACGTTGTTTAGAAGCTTATAATGCTTATAAACAAGAAAATCCAAAACCTAGAAAAAATTTAATTAAACTTGTAAAACATATGAATATGTTAAATCCTATTGCTAATGAAAAATCATGGGAGTACATTTTCTTTGATCGTCAATTAAATGATGAACAAGTAGATTTCTTGCTTAAAATGAAGTTAAGAACACCTTATTATGTCAAAGATCTTACAAAATTAACAGGGAAAAACTTAGTTGAAACAGCAAAGTTTGTTGATGATATTTGTCAAGTGGGTATCTTAGAATATTGTAGTGCGCCTGATGGAGAAGATATGGTTCAACTTCCAGTCTTTGCGCCAGGAGCAATGGAAACAACGGTCATGACAAAAGAAAGATCTGATGCCTTTCCAGAAATGGCGCCTGCTTTTTTAAATTATGTTTTAGATTTACAAAAAAAGATTTCAAGTTTTGTCCCAATGGGAAATGCTTTAATGCGTGCTATTCCTGTAGAAAAAGCAATTGAACACGAAACAAGAAAAGTTAAATATGAAGAAATCTCTTATTGGCTTGATAAAGCAGGGGATAGTATTGCGGTGGCACCTTGTGAATGTCGAAAATTAAGAGTCATGGTTGATGAAGGAACAGGTGATCTTGAAGGAGATTACTGTATCAACTTAGGACACTATGCAGAAAGTTGTATCCGTATGGGGAAAGCAAGACGTATTACGCGTCAAGAAGCGGAAGAAATCATTAAGGTTTCTGAAAAACGTGGAGCGGTTCACCAACTTTCAAATATTGATGGAAAAGATTTTTCGTTATTTATTTGTAACTGTCGTTGGGATACATGTATGGCTTTAAAAACATCATGGTATACCCAATCTCCAAATCTTTCATCTTCAAATTATGTTGCCCACGTTGATAAAGAAAAATGTGTGGCTTGTGGAGGATGCGTGGAAGTATGTCCACAAAATGCTGTTAAACTCGGGCAAAAACTTTGTGAAAAATTACCAACAAAAATACATAATAAAGAAATTCCTAATAATCATTTAGTTTTTGGACCTAAACATTGGCAACCTGATTTTCTAACAAATAGAGATCATGTTGTTCCTGAAACAGGAACAGCCCCATGTAAGACAAACTGCCCAGCTCACATTAGTGTTCAAGGTTATTTGAAAAAAGCAGCTCAAGGAAAATATGATGAAGCTCTTGCTATTATAAAAAAAGAAAATCCTTTTCCAGCAATTTGTGGACGTGTGTGTTCAAGATATTGCGAACAAGTATGTACTAGAGGAGATATTGATTCACCAGTAGCGATTGATGAAGTCAAACGTTTTATTGCCGAAAGAGAATTAAAGAAGGAAAATAGATATTTACCTGATTTTTATTATGAAAAAGGTAGTGGTGAAAAGATTGCTATTATTGGGGCAGGTCCAGCAGGATTATCTTGTGCTTATTATCTAGCTGTTTATGGACATAAGGTTACGGTCTTTGATAAAAATCCATTACCTGGAGGAATGATGCAATATGGTATTCCTTCATTTAGACTTGAAAAAGATATTGTACAAGCAGAAGTCAATGTTTTAAAACAAATGGGTGTAGAAATTAAATGTGGTGTTCACGTAGGAAAAGATATCACGCTTGATGATTTAAGAGAAGAAGGCTATAAAGGATTCTACGTGGCTATTGG
>CAVESC010000162.1:0-2746 GCA_963618275.1 Bacteroidaceae bacterium | reverse complement strand
TATCAAATGATCCATATACAAGTGAAGATATTCTTTCTAAAGTTCATGGCAGATGTTGAAACAACAAAGAAGCAACGAATCGAATACATTAAAAATAATTTACGAAATGCTTTCAATCAGCTCAGCCGCACTGGTTTATCTGAAGCAGAAATTCTACAATTCATCAGAAAAGAACCTACAAACTCACCTCAAATAGAATAGCCTTCCATTTGGGGAAAGGGGGTTTTATACACTTTTTTAGGGTAAAACTTATTTTCTCTTTTAATTTTTATTCAGATTATAAGCCCCCTTTATCTCTTATCTATTACAATGTGATTATAATTTACGGTTGTAACTATCGGTCAAGAAGAATATAATTTTTTTGAGGTGATTTTTATGTACACAATGATGCAAGTTTGTCGTAAACTCGATATGACTTATCAAACTTTAAAGTATTATTGTAATGAAGGTCTTGTTCCTAATGTTAAAAGAGATAAAAATAATCGTCGTATTTTTGATGAACATGATGTAAATTGGATCAAAGATCTTTCTTGTTTAAAGAAATGTGATTTTAGTATTCAAGAAATGAAAGAATACTTAGAACTTTGTTTACAAGGACCTTCTACAATTGAAATACGTCAAGAAATGCTTTCTAAAAAAAGAAAAAGTCTTGAAGATTCGATTCAACAACTTGAAGAAAGTATTGATTATATTGATTGGAAACAAAATCTTTATAATGATGTTTTAAGTGGTAAAAAGCCTTATGTAAGTAATTTAATTAATTTAGATAATGAAAAAGAGCGTTAGCTCTTTTTATTATCTAATAAAGTTTGTACGATGGAATTCTTCTTTTTCTGGTAAACCATATTTTTCTTTACCATCATGAATACATTTCATTAAAAATGACATATTTCTAGCAAGAACACGCATTGTTTGTAATCCTTCTTCATCTTGATTTGCTTCTCCTATTTCTCTTCCATGAATAGAATTCCAATATTGTGAAGAAGCAATTGGCATTCCTGAAATAGCAAAGAATTTATTGATTTCATCATATGTTGAAGAAATTCCTCCACGTCTTGCAACAACCGCACTTGCGCCAACCTTCATTGTTTTATCAAATGGCGTACTGTAGAACAGTCTTGTTAGAAAGGCAATCAAGGTTGCATTAGCAGAACCATAATAAACCGGTGTTCCAACCACAAGTCCATCTGCTTCTTCGAACTTTTGAGCAATCTCATTAACACAATCATCAAAAACACAATGACCTAATCTTGTTTTACATGACATACAGGCAATACATCCACGAATATCCTTATTTCCAATATGCACAATTTCACTTTCAATGCCTTCTTGGTCAAAAATTTTAACCATTTCATCTAAGGCAATCTTTGTATTTCCTCTTGGACGCGGACTACCATTAATTATTAATACTTTCATTTTATCATTTCTCCTTTTTCCTATGTTTATTTTAATATACCGCTTACAAAAAGTACATTATCATTCAATTATCTTACTATAACTCAAAGTCATAGTGTGTTATAATAACGAAAAAGGAAGTGAAACTATGATCGAATTTAACCAACTTGAACATCTTGTTGCCATTGCGAAAAATAAAACCATTTCAAAAGCTGCTGAAGAATTATTGATTTCTCAACCAGGACTTACAAGATCCATGCAAAGGCTAGAAGATGATTTAGGTCTTTCTTTATTTGATCGTAAGAAAAATAAAATTGAACTTAATGAAAATGGTAAACTTGCGGTAGAATTTGCGAAAAAGTTACTAGACGGACGAGAAGAAATGATCAAAGAACTTACAAAACTAAGTCAAAATCATATTTCTTTTGGTTCCTGTGCTCCTGCGCCTTTATGGGGTGTTGAATATGCTTTATTAAATAATACAGAAGCCCAAGTTGAAAGTACACTTTCTCAAGATGAAAAAACATTGATTGAAGGACTAGAAAAAGGGGACTACTCTTTAATTGTTCTTAATCATCCTTTACAAAATAAAAAATATATTTCACAAGAATTTTTAAATGAATCACTCTATTTATCTGTGCCTCCGGCACATCCTTTAGCACCTTTTAAAGAAATATCTTTTTCTGATTTAAATGGTCAAAGTGTTTTACTTCTTTCACGTATTGGTTTTTGGAATGAAGTTTGTCAACGTATGATTCCTGAATCACATCTTTTATTCCAAGATGATCCTTCTGTTTTTAATGAACTTACAAAGATGTCTGCTTTACCTAATTTTAGAAGTGATATCACAATTCAAAGAGAAGAGGCAGAAGATAATCGTATTTTAATACCAATTACCGATCAAGAAGCACATGTAAATTATTATGCGATTTATCCAAAAGATAAAAGAAATTTATTTCAATCTATTATCAACCAAATAAAAGATATTGATTGGAAAAAAACAAAAAATCTATAACGAATAAGTAGTCTTTTTATCAATAACTATTATACAAAAAACGGGTATGAACCCGTTTTTGCGTTATATAGAAGTTATTTTTTTTAATTATTTATTCATCTAATTAATAATCTTTAAAACATCTTCTTCACTTGTTATATCAAAAATTGAAAGTGTTAATGTATTGAGTTTTTCCATCGAGCTGTTTTGTATCGCTTGTTCTAGTTGATTGGATACATTTCCTAATTTTACTTTCAACAATGATAATAGTGTCGTTTTCTTTTCTCTATTTTCACCTTCTCTTCTTCCTTCACTTCTAAATCCTTCCGCCATTCTTTCCATTCCTTCACACATATC
>CAVESC010000161.1:0-2854 GCA_963618275.1 Bacteroidaceae bacterium | reverse complement strand
TATTTTCAAACTTTTTCATAAAATCACTTGAATTTTATATAGTTAGCTCCTTTAACTAATCAAAATTATATCACATATTTAATTTTAAATCTTTTTATTTAGCTCTTTATAGTCATTCATTTTTTTATTTGATAAAATAATTAAAAGGAGGTTTTTCATTATGAATATTTTAGTTTTTGAAAATAATGAAAGTGACTTTAATCATCTATCCTCTTGTATTAAACATTACTTTATAAAAGAAGCAATTGATTATCAGATCCATAGATGTAAAAACAAAAATGAATTATTTCAAACAATCAAACAATATGATTTACTTTTTTTAGATATAGAACTTGATGAAGATAATGGAATTGATTTAGGAATGGAATTAAAGAAAAATAATCATGATTGTCGCATCATGATTACTACAAACTACGCTAAATACGCTATTGACGGTTATAAAATAAATGCTGATCGTTACTTTATAAAACCTATCAATCAACAAGAATTTAATATTGAAATGAATGCTATTGTTAAAACATATTTAAGACATTCACTGGGATTCTTTGATGAAAAAATCAGTCATAAAAAAATATATCTTAAAGATATTCTTTACATTGAATTCAAAGATAGAAAAACAGATTTACATTTTACTAATGGAAAAATAATATCAACAAACTATTCTTTAAAGCACTGGTACCAACAATTAAAAGATACAGGTTTTGCTTATCCTTACAAGGCTTATCTTGTTAATATGCAACATATCTTGCAATTTACAACCAATAATTTAAAACTTATAAATAATGAAGATATTCCTTTATCAAGACGTTATAAAGAAGAATTTGAAAAAGCTTATGAAAAATATTTACATGAAAGTTTATAAATAAGATGCCAATTATTATCAATAACTTTATTTCATTTACTTTATTAACTTATATTTCAAATTCTCTTTTGTCATTTAAATACTCTAAAAATAAATCAATCCTTATATTTTTTATATCATTTTTTATTTTTAGTTCAATTAATTATAATGGAACTTCTTCTTTAAAAGCCTTAAAACTTTTTATTATTTTTATTCTATATATTTATTTTCAATTTAAAGGAAAGTTTTCAAAAAAGATGTTAGTTACCTTATTTTTCTTTTCATTACTTTTATTTTCAGAAATTTTAGCTATTTTCTGTTTAGGCTACTTTTTTCACTTTAAATCATCTCTAGATATTTTTTCATTTGAATTTATGATTGGCTCTATCATTTCAAATACATTTTTAATTTTATTTTCATTACTACTTATTTATATACTTAAATATTTTAAAAAAGATTATTTACCAAAATATAGTTATTTAATACTTCTAATTCCTATTATTACTATCTTTTTACTCTTATCAGTTGATGATTACTTAATACTCATGAACAATAGACTTTCTTTTATTAGATTTATAATTATTGCTTTATCTAATATTATTCTTGTTATTATTTCTTTAACAATCATCAACTATATATCAATGAAAAATGAATTAGAAATTGCTAAGCAAAAAGAATTCTATATAAATTCAAAATATAATCTATTATCACAACATTATCAATATAACTTTAATTTTTTACATGATTTATTACATACTTGTAATACAATCAATAAACATTTACAACAAAATGATTTAACAGGTGTTAAACAACAAATGAATCAATTGACTGAAACAACATTTAAAGAATTTAATACAATTTATAACAATTCTGCTTTATTAAATTACTTACTTAATAATAAGCTCTATTTACTACAAGAAAATCATATAAACTTCAAAACTGTTTTAGAATCTGATCATTTTGAATTTTTAGATTTAGAAACACAAATTAATCTCTTTGAACTTTTAATTAATATGAGTATTGAATCATGTTTAAAAACTCCTATTGAAAATAGAACTGTTATTTTAAAATCATTTGAAAAAGCAAATCATTTTATTATCCAAATGATTTATCCAAATAATTCTAACAATCTAATAAATTTAAATAATTTAGAGAATTTAATAAAAAACTATGGTCATCTTTCAACAAAAGAAATAGATCAATCACTAAGCCTTTTAATTACTTTCTATCATTAAAAAGAAACAACGGCATTTAATCCGTTGTTTCTTTTTAAACATCTATATTATAGCGTAACCCTCCTAATACAATTGGAAAAATGATTTCAATAATGATTGATAATAAAGCAATCATTAGAATTGCAACAAAAGTTACCGGGGCAATTACATAATGCAATTGAATACATAATCTTTGAAAAATAAATAGTAATATCAATGATGTTATTAAGGTAATAAACATATCCAGCATATATTTTTCAATCATCAATATTCTTATTTTATTTTTAGAATAATTAAGATTGATCATAAACTTCTTGAATGATTTTTCTTTATAAAGATCGATATATTTTAAAATAAGATAAATGGCAATAATAACCATTGTGATAGAAACAGAAAAAATAACAAATGAATTCGATGTTCGATACGCTATTTGATCTAGATCTGCCATATTTTTATTAGAAGTAACAACAAAAAATCCTAATTTTTTAATCTTTTTAACAATCGTACTGTAATCCTTGATATTTCCTATTTTGATTTTTAACGCATCTGGACTCCATGGATAAGAATAACAAACATTTGTTATTTCACAATTTTCATTTGGTTGTGTTACATATTTAAATTGACTCTTATCAAAATAATATGTTGTAGACTCTTTGATCGTATATTGTTTCATATAATTTTTAATTAATTCATTTGATACGAAAATTGCTGCACTATTATTACATGACCACTGACAAAATTTACTTCCATCAACAATACCTGCTACTTTTAAATCAACAGAAACATACTTACATTGTAG
>CAVESC010000160.1:0-3280 GCA_963618275.1 Bacteroidaceae bacterium | reverse complement strand
TAATGATAAAACTTTTTGAATTCATAGTAAAGGCAACCTTGTCTAACATAGCCTATTTATTGTATTTAAAAAGTTTAACGCTAAGCGTTAAACTTCACATTATATCGTTTTAAATTTTTTACGATATAAGATATAAGCAACAATACTTGCGATTGCTTCAGCAATCACAAATGACATCCAAATACCTTCAATACCAATAATATTTAATAAAATGTATGCTAATGGTACTGTAATCAATAATTGTCTAAGTAAAGAAACTGTTAAAGAATATTTTCCTAATCCTAAAGCTTCAAAAACACCTGACATCAATACACCAAAAGATGAAACAATAAAACTTAAAGATAAAATTCTAAGCCCTGTTTCTCCTATTTCTAACATTCCACTACTTGCATTAAATAATGAAAGTAAAACATTTGGAACGATAAAGAATAATAATGTTCCTGCTCCTAAAATAGCAGCAATAACTAAACCAGATACTTTTAAAATTTGATGCATTCTCTCTTTTAATTTAGCTCCATAATTGTAACTCATTAAAGGTCTCATGCCTTGTACAATTCCAGATGTTGGCATATAAATAAAGGTTTGTAACTTATAATAAACACCAAAGAAAGCCACTGCACTTTGTGAAATGGATGCAAGTATTCCATTTAATAAAGAAACAAGAACAGATGGTAAACACATCATCACACTTGAAGGGATAGCTATACTATAAAGTTGTGAAATAACATGAAAATCTACTCTAAATTTCTTAAATGAAATATGTAAATGTGTATTGTATTTTCTAAATAAGACAAATGCTAAAGAAGCTGATGAAAATTGTCCAATAACTGTCGCAATAGCTGCTCCAGCAACACCTAAAGCAGGTAATCCAAAACAACCAAAGATCAAGATTGGATCTAACACAATATTAACAACCGCTCCAAAGATTTGCATGATCATTGGCATCATCATGTTTCCTGTTGCTTGAAACATTTTTTCAATAGCTAAATGAATAAATTGTCCAATAACTAATGAGACAACAATCATTCCATATTGCATTCCATAATCAATTACATTTTGATTTGTTGTAAACATATTTAAAAATGGTCGAATAAAAAATAAACCAATAATTAAAAATAATAAAGAATGTGCTAGTGACATCACAATTCCTTGAGTTGCATAATAAGATGCCTTATTATCATCTTTAGCTCCTAAATGTCTCGCTATAAAAGCATTCATCGCAATTCCAATCCCACAAGAAATCGCTAAAGATAAATTTTGTAAAGGGAAAATTAGTGATACTGCTGTTAAAGCTTCTTCTCCAAGTTGTGAAACAAAGATACTATCTATAATATTGTATAATGATTGAATTAGCATTGAAATCATTGGCGGTATTGCCATTGACATTAATAAAGGAAATACAGGCTTGTATTCCATTGGGTTTTTATTTTCCATATAAGTCTCCTTTCCATAAAAAAAGCTATAGATGTCTATTTATGATCAGAAATAGAGAAATCTATAGCTTACCTAAGCAATATTTAATTTGCTTGTCTATATTAATAAATATTTTTATCTTTGTCAATTGTTTTAAGCAGAAATTAATTCTTGATCTAAAGCTTCTAAAGCCATAATAGCATCCCAACAGAAGCTATCTTTACCAACATATTCATCAAAATGATTACGTTTAAATTGAATCATCACTTCTTCTTGAACACCACTGAATTTAATGATACAGTTTTGTGCTTTTAAACGATCAACGATATCAAAGAATTCATGAATACCTGAATCATCAATAGAAGGTACCCCTCTCATTGAAAAAACAATAGCTTCTAATGAATCATCTAACTCATCTAAAACATGTGTCATTTGTTCTTGTGTTCCAAAGAAAATAGGTCCACTTAAATACATAATTCTTGTTTTTTGATGATGATGTTTTAAATCTTTTCCTACACGATCTTTATCAATATCACGTACTTCTATATGTAAATGAGAATTATTTAAAACAAATAAAATAATTGAAACCATGACTCCAATAACAATGGCAACTGTTAAATCAAAAACAACTGTTGCACACATTGTAATTAAATATTGTGAAATATTTGTTTTAACTTTATTATGAAATAATGTTTTAATTTCTTGCCAATCATTCATACGCCAAGCAGTAACCATTAAAACTCCAGCTAATGCAGATAAAGGAATGCGTGACATAAGTGACCCAAGTAAAAACATAGAAATTAAAATAACAATTGAATGAAAAACACTCACTAATCTTGTTTTCCCTCCCGCTTTAATCGCTACTGATGTTCTAGCAATCGCAGCTGTTGCAGGAACTCCACCAAATAAAGGAATCAACATATTTCCAATACCTTGAGCCATTAATTCACGATCAGCATTTAATTTTTCATTTTTCATTTTACCAGCACTTGCCCCACATAAAAGTGATTCAATCATTCCAAGTGCAGCAATACTTAATGCAGGTAACATTAATTGTGTAATTGTACTTAAATGTAATGAAGAAAATGATAATCTTGCTTCTGGAAATAAAGTACTTGGAATAGTTCCTACTTCATGAACTGGTAAATTTAAACAAAGTTGACAAATTAAAGCAATAATAATACCAGCCAATGATGAAGGACAATATTCTCCCCATTTTTTAGGCCAAATAAGCATAATCACAACAACTAAAATTCCAAAGAAAACAGTTGGTAATGATACTGGAAAACCTAATTTTAAATATGAAAATAATTTTTCTAAAGCGCTTGAACCAACTGATGATGTTCCAAAGAAATTATCAATTTGTCCTAATGCAATAATGATTGCAATTCCACTCGTAAATCCTGTAATAACACTTGTTGGAATAAACGAAACAATTTTTCCAAACTTAAATAATGAAGCGATAATCAACATACATCCAGATAAAAAGCTTGCGATGAAGACACCTTGTAAACCATATGTTGTTGAAAGTCCAATTAAAATAGCAGACATTGCTCCTGTTGGTCCAGAAATTTGGTAACTTGCTCCCGACAAAACACCAATTACTAAACCAGCAATGATTGCTGTAATTAATCCAGCACCTGCATCTGCTCCACTACTTACACCAAATGCTAAAGCAAGTGGTAAAGCAACAGCCGCTACTGTTAATCCTGCTAAGATATCTTGTAAAAGAGTTTGCATATTATAGCCTCTAAACTCATTTTTCAAGTCACTTATATAATCTTTAAACATAAAATCCCCCTTTTTGTATCTTCAGGCGGTTCGAAAACTCTAACCTATTGATATATATAGAATTTTCTTCCCGCTT
>CAVESC010000159.1:0-3370 GCA_963618275.1 Bacteroidaceae bacterium | reverse complement strand
ATTATATTTAATATATATATTATTCCCGTTTAAAGGAGTTTTATGATGGATATTAGACAAATGAAATATTTTAAAACAATTGTAGAAGAAGGAACGATTTCTAAAGCTGCTAAAAAGTTACACATGGCTCAACCCCCTTTATCAATGCAACTTAAACAATTAGAAGAAGAATTAGGTGTAATTCTTTTAAAAAGAGGTAATAAACAAATTGAATTAACAGAGGCTGGTAATCGTTTTTATAAAAGATGTTTACAAATCTTAGATTTAACTGAAATTACTAAAAATGAATTAAAACAATCTTATCAAGATGTTTTAAGAATTGGTATTACTTCTTCTAATAGTGGTTTAATTCAACAAGAAAGTATTCAAGAATTTATTAAAAAGAATAAACATGTTCAATATGCTATTCATGAAGGATCTACTTATGAAATTCTTGATTTGTTATTATCACATAATATTGATTTAGGAATTGTTAGAACACCTTTTGATACTTCTCAAGTAAATACTTTTTATTTAGAAAAAGAACCAATGATTGCTATTGGAAAAAAAGAATATTTTATAAATACTAAAAGAAAAATAAAAGATTTTAAAGATACTCCTTTAATTATTCATCAAAGATATCTGCCTTTAATCAATGATTATTGTTTAAATAAACAAATTCAAATTCAATTAAAAGTAACATGTGATGATAGTAGAACATCTCTTATTTGGGCCAATAGTGGTATTGGGGTTGCTATTTGTCCAATGAGTAGTTTAGCTTTACCTTATGATCATTCTCTTGTTTATACGATTTTAGAAGATAAAAATTTATATACAGGAATCGCTTTTATTACTAGAAAAAACGAAGAAGTTTCAACTTTATTAAATGAATTTATAGAATGTTTTAGATAGAGGAAAAACAAATGATACAATATGAAAAAATAGAACTTGATTACCAATTACCTATTAAATTATTAGATATTTACTTTGAAGATCATTATACAAAAACAGCTAAACATTATCATAATAGTATTGAAATTCTTATTCCTGTTTTAGGAAAGCTTAAATTATTTCTTAATGATAAAGAATTAATTATTCCTCAAGGCAGTCTATATATTATTAATAGTCAGGAAATCCATGGCATGCATCATACTGAAGATACGGATATTTATAAAGGGTATGCTCTTTTAATCAATTATGATTTTATAAAAAGATATTATCCAGCTATTGATAGTTATCAATTTACTCAACCATCTAAAAGAATACAAAAAAAGTTATTAGCTGATATTTTTAAAATTATTACGGCCTACGATCACAATAATCAATTTCAAAGAATAGAAATTGAAAGTTATATTTTACATCTTTTATATACACTACTTTCAAATAGTTTAGATAAAAAAACAAATGTGAATTTACAAACTCTACAAGATAAAAGGATTATAAAAATGACACAATATATTGATTTACATTATAATGAAGATATTTCAATTGATGATATAGCCCAACATTTTAAAATATCTACTGGATATTTATCACGTTATTTTAAAAGCCATTTAAATATGACTGTTAAAGAATATCTTATTGCTGTTCGTTTAAAAAAAGCAAGACAGGATGTTTTGTTTTCAAATTATACAATTTTAGAAATTGCTTATTTACACGGCTTTCCAAATTTAAAATCATTTATTAATGCTTTTAAAAAGGTTTATCATGATACACCTGCAAAATATCGTGAAAAAGTTAGAAAATGACATTAAAGAAGTATGTTTTTGACATTTTTGTAAGCTCTTTCAATGATAAAGTTTTTCTTGTCAAAAAAGGGAGGAAAAAAAATGTTAAAAAAGATATTTAGTTTATTTGTATGTGCAATGATGTGTCTTGTATCAACAAATCTTGTTTTTGCTGATGGAACAGTTGATATTCATGGAACATACAGTATTCATGTTGGTGGTTATGATTGGGGAAGTGCAACTGATAAAGTGACATTGACTCTTGATAATCCAATTGATAATGTAGATGAAAATACATTTAAAGTTGTAGAAAATTCAGAAACTTTTGATTATAGTCAAGGTACTGCTGGAACTATTATTAAAGCTGCTCCAACTGAACGTACTGTAAAAAGTGTAAAAGTTGATGGAAATAAAGTTGAATTAGAATTAAAAGTAAGAGCTGATTCACCTTCTCCAATTGTTTGGTCATTAGCTACTCAATATAATACTTATGTTGAAGGTTATTATTTAGAAATTTCTGCTAATGATACTCAATTAACATCAAATGGACAAGTTGTGCAATCTTTAGAAATTGAAAAAGATTATACTTCAAAAACAACTTCTGCGGATGTTTTTGATTTAGGTAGCTATCAAGCAAAAGATGGTGTTAAATACTCTTATGCATCTTATACACCTCAAAATGATAGTGATACTTTAGTTGTATGGTTACATGGTTTAGGTGAAGGTGGAAAAGACGCTGATACAATTGCTGATAGAACTACTGATCCTTATGTAACTACTCTAGCAAATAAAGTAACTGCTTTAGCTGGTGATGAATTCCAAAGTACATTAGGTGGTGCTCATGTTTTAGTTCCACAATGCCCAACTTATTGGATGGATAATGATGGAAAACAAAGCAACTTCAACAATGCAAGCATTCAAGCTGATGGAACATCTTATTATCAAGAATCTTTACATGAACTTATTGCTGCCTATAAAGAAAAAGTAGGTGCTAAAAAAGTTGTTTTAGCTGGATGTTCTAATGGTGGTTATATGACTTTATTAATGGGATTAGCTTATCCACAAGAATATGATGCAATTGTGCCTATTTGTGAAGCAATTCCTGATTCTTATATTACAGATGAACAATTACAAGGTGTTAAAGATTTACCAATGTATTTCATTTATTCAAAAGATGACGATACAGTAGATCCTACACTTCATGAAATTCCAACAATCAATCGTTTAAAAGCTCTTGGAGCATCAAATTTACATGTTTCTACTACTGAACATGTTGTAGATACTTCTGGTCTTTATAAAGATGAAAATTATAGTGGTCATTGGTCTTGGATTTATTTCTTCAACAATGAAGCACAATGTGATGAATGTGGTGTAAAATCATTTGATTGGATTGCTCAACAACTAAAAACATCTGAAGTTCCTGCAACTGATGATAAAAAAGCAGAAAATAATCCATCACAAGCAGTAAAAACTGGAGATACTGCTCATGGTGAAATTTATGCAATGATCATGATGTTTGCGGCAGCTGGATATGTTTTCTTTAAACAAAGAAAAGAAGCTTAATTTATAGACTCATTAAATTGCTGATGCAATTTAGTGAGTTTTTTTATTTTTTTAAAGAAAAAATGATTTTTGTTGTCTATATAAATAGTGAAGGGAGAAAT
>CAVESC010000158.1:0-3731 GCA_963618275.1 Bacteroidaceae bacterium | reverse complement strand
CGGCGAAGATAGTACATTGTGCGAAAATAGCTCGTTGCCAGTTCTTTTTTTTATTCAATAAAAAATGGGCTGTAAAGAAGCCTAACAATTTATGATAGGTTTCTTTATGCCTCATATACTATAAAAATATTCAATAAGTGATATATAAGCTAATGATTTATTGATTTTGTTTGGAATTATTTTCATTTACTTTGCTCATGTAGTGGTAGCGTATATATGTTAGAATGTACTCGTAATTATTATGTTATTACCAAAGAAGTAGCTCTTGGTTCGATTCCTCGAGATATTTTTACATTAAAATAAAAAAACTGTAAAGAATACCTCATCCATTAGATTAGATTTCTTTACAAATATATAGTAGCTTTATATCAAATTTTTATACAATTAATAAAGACCTCGAAAAGAGGTCTTTATTATTACATTTTTACTGTAGATTTAACTAATTCAACAACTTCTTCAGAAGTAGCACAATCTAATGCTTTTTCTACTAAAGCTTCCATATCAGCTTTTGATACGCTCTTAATTAATTTTCTTTGAGCTAAGATTGAAGTAGCTGACATAGAGAATTCATCTAATCCTAAACCAAGTAATAATGGAGCAGCAATAGCTTCACCAGCCATTTCTCCACACATACCAGCCCATTTACCTTCAGCATGTGCTGAATCAATAACATGTTTTAATAAATTTAAGATTGATGGGTTGAATGGTTGATATAAGTAACTTACACCAGAAGACATTCTGTCTGCTGCAAATGTATATTGTACTAAGTCGTTTGTTCCTACTGAGAAGAAATCAACTTCTTTAGCAAATTTATGAGCTAATACAGCAGCTGCAGGAATTTCAATCATGATACCAACTTGTAATGTATCACTTACTTTAACACCTTCAGCAACTAATTTTTCTTTTTCTTCCATTAAGATTCCTTTAGCTTTACGGAATTCTTGTAAAGTAGCAATCATAGGGAACATAATTCTTAAATCACCATAAACTGATGCTCTAAGTAAAGCTCTTAATTGAGTTCTAAAGATATCTTCTCTTTGGAAACATAAACGAATTGCACGAACACCTAAGAATGGGTTCATTTCTTTTGGTAAATCGATAGCTTCGATTTCTTTATCTCCACCGATATCTAATGTTCTAACAACAACAGGTTTACCTTCCATACCTTCTAATACTTCTTTATAAACTTCAAATTGTTGTTCTTCAGTTGGTAATTCAGCAGATTCCATATATAAGAATTCAGTTCTGAATAATCCAACACCTTCACCACCGTTTTCTTTAACACCAGCTAAATCTTTTGCTGAACCAATGTTAGCAACTAATTCAACTTGATGTCCATCAGTAGTAACTGTTTTTTCATTAACTAATTTCTTTAATTCTTCTTTATAAGCGATGAATTCAGCACGTTTAGTTTCATATTCTTTAACTGTTGCTTCATCAGGATTGATCATAACAGTTCCTTCAATACCATCAAGAACGATTAAGTCACCATCTTTAACTTCTTCTGTAATTGTTTTACAAGCAACAACTGCAGGAATTTCTAAAGAACGAGCCATGATAGCTGAGTGAGAAGTTCTACCACCAATATTAGTAGCGAATCCTCTAACTAAGTTTTTATTTAATTGTGCTGTATCAGAAGGAGTTAAATCATCAGCGATAATAACAACTTCTTCATCAATTAGAGCAGGGTTTGGTAATGGTTTACCAAGTAAATTAGCTAATAAACGACGAGAAACGTCTTTAATATCAGCAGCTCTTTCTCTAAAATAATCATCATCCATCATTTCAAACATTGCAATGAAATTATTTGCAACTGCATCTAATGCAGCTTCAGCACATAATTTTTCATTATTAATTTTGTCTAAAACTTGTGTTTTTAATTCAGGATCTTGAAGTACTAATGCATGAGCATCAAATACAGCAGCTTCTTCAGCTGATAAGTTTTTAGAAGCAGCTTCTTTGATTGCTTCTAATTGTTTAGCTGTTTCAGCCATACAATCTTCAAATTTTTTGATTTCAGCTGCAACATCTTCTACAGTGTTTTGTGTTACAGTTAAATCAGGCATAACTAGTTTGTATGCTTTAGCAATTGCAATACCACTAGAAGCCCCAATACCTTTAATCATAGTATTAAACACCTCCATATTTACATCCCAATTCTAACCTATTTTTATTGAAAAATAAAGACATTTTCAATGAACGAATGGACTTTTTAAGAAAAAAGATAAGTATTTATTGAATTGTTTGTCTAGACATGATATGATGTGATTGAGGAGGAGTTTGCAATGAAAGTTATTATCGTAGAAAATTATGAAGAAGCAAGCCAAGAAGCAGCAAAAATTTTTATTAATCAAGTAAAGGAAAAACCAAATAGTATTTTAGGATTAGCAACAGGGTCAACACCTGTAAGAATGTATGAATTATTAAGAGAAGATCATGAAAAAAATCACACATCATATAAAGATGTTAAATCATATAACTTAGATGAATATTTTGGATTAGATGCAAGTCATCCACAAAGTTATCATTATTTTATGTATAAAAACTTATTCAATGGAATTGATATTAAAGATGAAAATGTACATGTTCCATGTGGACAAGGAAATATCCAAGAAAATTGTGATGAATATAATAAAATGTTAGCTGAAAATCCAGTTGATGTTCAATTATTAGGAATCGGTTCAAATGGACATATTGGATTCAATGAACCAGGAACTGATTTTAATTCAAAAACACATTATGTTGATTTAAAAGAAAGTACTATTAAAGATAATGCAAGATTATTCTTTGATGGAGATGAAGATGCTGTACCAAAACAAGCTATCTCTATGGGAATTCAAAATATCATGGATGCTAAAAGTGTTGTTTTAATTGCTTGTGGTAAAAATAAAGAAAATGCTGTTAAAGGAATGATCGAAGGTCCTGTAACTCCAGAATTACCTGCTAGTGTATTACAAAATCATAAAGATGTAACTGTGATTATTGATAAAGCAGCTGCAGCTTTATTAGAAAAAGAATATTAAAATCAAGAGGGAGAAAAATCTCCCTTTTTTTGTTTAGGTTGAAATTTTAATCATTAGACTGTAAGATTATAGTACTAATACAGAAGGTGAAAACTATGAAAAAAATAAGACTTAAAGAATTATTTAATATACCTAATTGTTTATGCTATTTAAGAATAATACTTATTCCTATTTTTTTACATCGCTATTTTTTAGCAGGAAGAAAAGAAGATTATTATATATGTGCTGCAATTTTAATTATATCGGGTCTTTCTGATTTTTTAGATGGCTATATTGCAAGACATTATCATATGATTACTGATTTTGGAAAAATTATTGATCCAATTGCTGATAAATTGACACAATTTACGGTTGCATTTGTTTTAGTTTATACGTATTCATGGATGTGGTTATTACTTCTTATCATTGTTTTAAAAGATGGAATGCTGGCTTTAGGTGGACTTTATTTATATGAAAAAGGAGCAAAGGTACAAGGAGCTTCTTGGTGGGGAAAAGTTTCTACTGCTATCTTTGATGTTGTCGCAATCCTATTAATTGGAATACATATTCCAAATTCTGTTTTTGCAACTGTTTCAATCTTTATTTGTATTGTATTAATGTTGTTATCACTTATTTTATATGCTAAACAACTATTATCGATTTATAAGGAGCTTAAGTGTATAAATAAAATCAACATTTTTACGAAAAAAAAGACGACTTAAAAACAAG
>CAVESC010000157.1:0-3832 GCA_963618275.1 Bacteroidaceae bacterium | reverse complement strand
ATTATCTATCAAAAAAGGATTTTATTTAACCTAGGGTCTATTTGACGCTTACCTAGAATGGGCAAAAAACAATCAAATAAGTACTTTTAAAGATATAGGTTTTGTAGAAGGTGCCCATGATTGGTTTACATGGACACAAAGCTTCCGTGCTTTTGTCAGCTACGTCTGTTGGCAAGATGAAACAGTAGATATGCAAGAATGTGTGACTGTTTCTAAAAATACAATGTTCCCTCAATCAGATGCAAAATATCAAGCAACATTTGTGGTAGATAGTAATCAATTGAATGGACCTGTTGTTAATGTTCAACTTCAAGGTGGCTTTCAATTCTTAAAAGCAGAAGATGATCATTATTATATTGATAATAATGGTGATGCCAGTCAAATTACATTTTATAGTGCTTATGAATATAAAGATGGAATGTATCCAATTGGTGCAGTAAGTCATACATTAAGAAAAGACTTTAAATATGATAGTGGTTGTATTTTATATAATATGGAAAGAAAAGGACATTTTTATACAGTAACAATGCCTCTTCCTGCTACAGAGTATTATTATGGATATTATGTGACTTATGCTAATGGAACAACTAAAAATCATGTACAAGATCCTCAAAATCATTCTTTAATTAATGAAACAAGTGGACATGATGCACAATGGTCTTATTTCTATGTAGGAGATAGTAGTGATGCTTTAAAGGGTCAAGAATATATTTATGAAAGAAATGATTCTAAAAAAGGAACTATTAAGTTTGATCAATATGAAACTAAAGCTCCTACAAAGGATGAATCAGGAATTAATCATTTTGGTGTTTATTTACCTAATGGATATGAACAAGGTAAAGATTATAAAACACTTTATCTTATCCATGGTGGTGGAGGTAATGAAACTGAATGGTATCAATTAGGTTCAGCAAAGAATATCTTTGATAATTTAATTACTGATGGCGAAGTTGAAGATACAGTGGTTATTTTTGTAGATGAATCGAATATGAAAGGTGGCTTTAATACAGAAGCTGTATCTCAAAAAGTAGATAACTTAGTTAACTATTTAGTACCTTATGTAGAATCACATTATAAAGTATCTAAAAATAAAGATGATCGTGCTTTATCTGGTTTATCACAAGGAAGTATTGAAACAAGTGCAGTTTTACAACTCTATACAAACGAATTTAAATACTATGGATTATATTCAGGTACAGTAACTGTAGAAGATAAATACTTTACAGATGATGTCATTGAAGCTATGAAAACAAGAAATATCTTCTTAGCAGGAGGAACATTAGATCTAGGAACAGTTAATTCACCAAGTAAAGGATCATTCTTAGATTATTATTGTCCTCATCTTGATAAGATTGGTGTTAACTATGATTTTGAATTAGAAAATGGTGGACATGATTGGAATGTTTGGAGAGCAGCTTTAACAACATTTGTTAAAGACTACTTATGGAACAATGAAACAAAAGATGATCATCAAGTAGATGATAAAAAAGACAATACACCTAACCAAGATACCAATAACAAAGTAAATACTAGTACATCTAATAAAACAAATAACAAAGAAAATAAAAATGATAAAGTAAAAACAGGTGATATGACAGTTATTGCTCCATTTGTATTAATGGCAATATGTGCAGCTATAATCCTTGTTCTACTAAGAAAAAAAGCATATAAATAGCACTAGCGAAAGCTAGTGCTGTATTAGTTTAAAACAGTTATTATTTTATCTAAAAGTTGATTGATCCATAAAACAATCTTTTTACTTAAAGCAGGTATTTGAATCATTCTTGCTATACCACTTCTTATAAATTCAACAAGTAATCCTCCAATAAATAAACCACCAGCAACTAAAAGAATACTAAGTGTCCCTTTAACAATATCAAAATGAACAATACCAGCAAGATTATTATAAATCTTATACCAAATAACAGGATTTAATTGAAAGAAATAAATACCTAATGCTAAAGAAGATGCCTTATTAATTACCTTATTATTTAAATCAATTCTAGAAAAGATAATCACCATTAATAAAGCACTTAATAAAATAGTAGGTGAAGTAAAATCTAAAAACAATGTCCTACCACGAATAATAAAAGCAAGATAAGAAAAGATAATACAACCAAACCAAATAAGCATTAAAATAATTGTTTTTTTATTTTCAAAGAGCTTTGCCTTACTAGCAAGTCCCCCAATACAATATAAAACAACCACCCAAATAAAAGAATAACCAAACTCAGTTGTAAAAGGATCAGCTATGAGATTCATACATGAAAATAATACAAAGATAATAACTAATACCTTTTTAGCACTTCTTTCATCTAATGAAAAAATAAGCTTATTTAAAATAGATGAAATAAGTGCTAAAGTAAATAATGCACTAAAATACCAATATCTATTATATGTAAGAATAAATAAATTTCTGGGAATCTCACTTAAATATAAATGATGTAAACCAAACAAAGAAAAAATCAAAGTTAGAATCAAAGAATAAAAGATGACTTGAAACCACATCTCTACAATCTTTTCATATCTTCTAAAATACTTATAAGCAAGATACCCATAAATCATTGTAAAACCATCAATTGCACATAAAGCAAAAGCTTCTAAAAAATAATAAACATTATATTGCACTGTATGAACTGTACATGCTCTTTCTATACCACCTACTACTAAAACATTAAAAACACAAACCATCAGCATAAAGACTAATCGTAATAAAGCTAAACCACCATTTTTATTTGTTTCCATAGAACCCCCTCCTCATTTCTATTATAAAGAAGGAAACAATGATGAACAACTCATAGTCTTACAATCTATACCATAAATATTCTTTATTCGACAATATATACTATATATCTTGGTTATTATGGACATATAAATGCCGTTTATGAACGAAAAATAGCCTTTCGTGAATATTTATGTAAAATAAATGTTAATCATTGTAAAATATATGTAACTATTTATTTTATTTATAGACCTATTCTCTTTAAAATTACAAAATAGCCGATTTTACGTTGCTTTTTTAATTTCATATGATATAATCCATAGCGAAGATGGATACGAATCGTACCATCTTATCATTGTCTTATGACATATTTTCTTGTATTGATTGTAAAACAATACAAGAAAATATGTGATAAAATGGTATTTAACAGTAAAGTAAAAGAGGATGAAGTATTATAAATAGGATGAATTGTTATATTTTATATTGTCAAACGTTAAAAATGGATAAAGTTTGTTTGTTTTTAAATAGAAGAAAACAGGTTCACGCTTATATACCACAAATGGAAAAATACATTGCTTCTAAAGAAACAATGATATTACAAGTGATGTTTCCAGGATATGTGTTTGTAGAAACAACACTTGATCAACTTGAATTTGATGCTTTTTTAAGTTCAATGGATGAAGAGAAAGATGGTATTATTAGAGAATTAAGGAAAGAAGATGTTTCGGCTTTGACTGATGATGAAAAAGATCTTTTACGCAAACTGTTAAATGAAAAAGGTATTCTTGTAATGTCTGAGGGTTATAAAGAAAATGGAGTAACGGTTGTTACTGATGGACCTTTGAAAGAGTTTCAACAAGATATTGTTGCTGTTAACAAGAAGGATATGTTAGCGATTTTAAGAATTCAGTTTTTAAATCGAAAGATAAAAGCGGGATTAAGAGTGAGGTAAAACATCTAGATATAGCGTAGGGATAGCCGCCTATATTCAAGTGTTTGAACATAGTTTTTTGAGTCGAATAGGGTTACTATTGGATAGGAAAACTATGTTCTTTTTTATAGTTTATTGGATATAAATTTCCTCGTAAAAATTGCGTGGGGGGGTATAAG
>CAVESC010000156.1:0-4005 GCA_963618275.1 Bacteroidaceae bacterium | reverse complement strand
TAATCATGATTGCTTCATAAGCTGTCATTTCCATCACCTCCGTTTTTCATATTTCTCTAAGGATATCTATGTAAACGAAGAATACGCCCTTCGATCCTAAATAATATATAACAAAAATGATTCTATTATGATAGAATGATACAAGGAGGTACATAGTATGGAAGTTATGCTTATTGTTGGGTTATTTGCTTCATCTGCGCTATCCTTGAATTTTATTGTTAACCAAAAATATAAATTAGCGGGATCAATGAATATTATTAATTTATGTTTAGTTGTAGCGACAGCTTATCAATTTGATCAAGTGAAGAATATTGTTTGGTTATTTGGAATAGCAGCAGGAGTTGTACTTGTTTATTTTGTAGTTAGATTTCTTTTAAAGAAAAAGAAAAGAGAAAAACAACAATCTATTGAAAATAAGGTTGTTGATGTAGAAGTAGTAGATAAGGAGAAATAGAGAATGGAAAAAGTATTTATTGAAATTGAAATGGAAAATGGAGATGTAATGAAAGGAGAACTTTATCCTGAAGTTGCACCAATTACTGTAGAAAACTTTTTAAAATTAATTGATGAAGATTTCTTCGCAGGATTAATTTTCCATAGAGTTATCCCTGGATTTATGATTCAAGGTGGAGGATATACAAAAGATTTTAAAGAAAAACATTGTGATTCTATTAAAGGTGAATTTAAAAGCAATGGTATTAACAATGAATTAAAACACACAGAAGGTGTTTTATCTATGGCTAGAACAATGATTAAAGATTCAGCATCTTCACAATTCTTTATTATGCATAAAGCGGCACCTCATTTAGATGGTGAATATGCAGCATTTGGTAAAATTACAGAAGGTTTAGATATTGTAGATCAAATTGCTAATGTCCCTACAAATTTCCAAGATTGTCCAACAACACCAGTTGTGATTAAAACAATTAGAAGAGCGTAATTATATGAAAGTTATGTTTATATCTGATATTCATGGTTCTTATTATTGGGCAAATAAGGCGATTGAAAAATATCATGAAGAAAAAGCAGATAAACTTATTATTTTAGGGGATATTTTATATCATGGTCCACGTAATGATTTACCAAAGGATTATAATTGTAAGAAGGTTATTGCTTTGTTAAATCCTTTAAAAAAGGATATTATAGCAGTAAGAGGTAATTGTGATAGTGAAGTTGACCAAATGGTTTTGGATTTTCCTATGCGCAGTGATTATGCTTTGATGGATGTTGATCAACATCATTTCTTTATGACACATGGACATTTATTTAATGAAGATCAACTTCCTTTATTAAATGAAAATGATATTTTAATTTATGGTCATTTTCATAAACCACTTGCTAAAAAAGAAAACGGTATTTATATTTTAAATCCGTCTTCAATTTCTTTACCTAAAGAAGGTACTAATAGCTATGGTATTTATGAAAATGATTGTTTTACAATAAAAACATTTGATAACGAAATTGTAAAACAAATACAATTAGACTAGTGAAAGAATCGTTTGATAAATAATATCAAGCGATTTTTGTTTTTTCTTTAAAAAATTATTGTAATAATTGATAGTTTAAAAGAGAAAATAAAAACAGTTATAAACATGAATGTTTTGTATTGAAGTGAGTCGACGATGAACTTATAGAAGCAAATAAAGATAATTTATTATGGCTTAAACAAGTTTAAAATTGCTTTTTATTTTATACAAAAATAATGCTCTTATCAAAAAGTCCGTGCAAATTTATGAAAAGTATGGTATTTTTAGTTATGGTAGGAGGGAAAGTCTATGGTTAAATATATTGATATCGCAGATGATATTAGAAGTAAGATTTTTGATAAAAAATATACATATGGACAAAAACTCCCTTATGAATATGTATTGTGTGTTGCTTATCATTGTAATAAAGAAACAATGAAAAAAGCCTTAGATATATTAGTTAAAGAAGGATTGATTGTAAGAAGAAGAGGGGCTGGAACTTTTGTTAAGGATTATGACGCTTCTTCAGAAGATGCAACTCAACTTAAACAATCAGGATTGGGTTTAACACGAAAATTGCAAGGTAAAGGTGAATTAAGAAGTGAGATTATTGAATTTTCTGTTATACCGAGTGATGAGCATATATCTAAAAAATTACAAATAGAAGAGGGATCCTTTGTCTATCATATTATTAGAAAAAGAGTATTTGATGAAAAGCCGTATTGTTTGGAAATTACATATATGCCAATTTCTATTATTCCAAATTTAAAATTAGAGCATTTAAAAGGCTCGATATATCAGTATATCGAAAAAGAATTAAAATTAAAAATACAAAGTACGCATAAAACAATTCGTGCACATTTATCAAGTGTTCTCGAACAAGAACAACTTGGTTTGAAAGAGTATGAACCATATATTGAGGTTGAACAAACAGCTTATTTGAGTAGTGGAATTATTTTTGAATACTCATTTACAAGATATCATTACAATAATTTTGAACTACAAACCGTTACTGTTCAATAGCTAAAAATCATAAAAAAACGCCATCAAAATGATAGCGTTTTCTTTTTTTGCAAAAAAAGTCAAAAAAAATAACCGCTTTCAAAATGGTTAAAAAACCTTTATTTTATGCGGTTTTTTTAAAATATTATGTTTTTTTAATTTAAAAGTACCATACTTTTAAATTAAAAAAACATTGACTTTTATTTGCATAATAGATTATACTATTAGTGTCAAAAAAATATTTAAGGGAGGAAAAATTTATGGACAAAATGGCGGATGTCTTAGGTCGCGCTGGTGCATGGTGCGGTCAAAACAAATATTTATCTGCAATTAAAAATGCGTTCCAAAACTTCATGCCTTTAACAATCGCAGGGGCAATTGGGGTTTTATGGTGTAACGTATTAGTTAACGAATCTACTGGGTTAGGTGCTTTCTTTAAACCTGTAATGGCTTTAGATTTCTTAAACCCAGCATTCCAAGCCGTTAACTTCTGTACAATCAGCTGTATCACAGTTGGTATCACTCTTGGGATTGCTCAAGAAATTGGTGTTTGGAACATGGGAGCTGAAAAAGCTGGTTACATTCCAGGTTTAGTAGGTTTAGCTGCATGGTTATCAGTTACAAACACTTCACACATCGTAGAAGGAGCTAAAGATGCTTTCTCTGGTATCTCTTCTAACGAATTAGGAGCTACTGGTTTATTCACTGGTATGATCATTGGAGTTCTATCTGTTGAATTATTCTGCTTCTTTGAAAAACAAGATGCTTTAAAAATCAAAATGCCAGAACAAGTTCCACCAGGAGTTGCTCGTGCATTTGAAGTTTTAGTACCAGCTACTTTAACTTTAATCGTAACTGCTTGTATTGGATCAGCATGTTATAATTTAACTGGTTTATATTTAAATGACGTTATCAAAAATGGTATCCAAGGTCCTTTAGGGGCTGTAGGCGCTACAGTTCCAGGTGTTATGATTATTTATTTAGTCATCATGTTATTCTGGTTAGTAGGTATTCATGGTAACAACATGTTATCAGCTGTAAAAGAAGCTTTATTTACACCATTAGCACTTGAAAACGTTGAAGCTTTCAACAAAGGACAAACTCCAAAAAATATCATCAACATGTATGCATTACAAATGTGGGGTGAATTTGGTGGTTCAGGTGTTACTATTGGTTTAGTTATTGCAATCATGATTTTTGGTAAACGTGAAGATAACAAAGCAATCGCTACATTATCATTAGTTCCAGGTTTATTCAACATCAATGAAACAGTTACATTTGGTATCCCAATGGTATTAAACCCAATCTTAGGTATTCCATTCGTAGTTGCTCCATTAATCACAATCATTATTGGTTATGTATTAACAGTTATCGGATTCTGTCCAGTTGCTTGTTTAACAGTACCTTGGACAACTCCACCACTTGTATTTGGTTTCTTAGCAACAGGTGCAAACCCAATGGGTGCAGTCACTCAAGCAATTTTAATTGTTGTATCAACAGTTATCTACACACCATTCTTAATTGCTTACGAAAAATA
>CAVESC010000155.1:0-4025 GCA_963618275.1 Bacteroidaceae bacterium | reverse complement strand
TATACACTTTTTTAGGGTAAAACTTATTTTCTCTTTTAATTTTTATTCAGATTATTCCTTCTTTCATTTCTAGTATGTCCTTGATATTTTATTTCATACTTTTATTGAAGAAAAAGCATGTTTTCGATAAAATATAAAAAAAAGAGGAATGCTTATGACAAATAAAGAAAGATTTATAGAATTATATAAAACAAATATAAAAAGACCTGGAAGTGAAAAACTTCTTGAATATTTATTATCTCCACATTCTGATTTCTTTGAAGCACCTGCAAGTGCAAGATTTCATGGAAGCTTTGATGGTGGATTACTTGAACATAGTTTAAATGTTTATGATTGTTTAAAAGACTATCTTCAAAGAGAAAGAGTGAAAGATACTTATCAAATGCATTATAGTGAAGAAACAATTGCTATTGTTTCTTTATTACATGATTTATGTAAAATTAATTGTTATAAAAAGGGAACACGTAATGTTAAAAAAGATGGTCAATGGATTCAAGTCCCAAACTATGAATATGATGATCAATTGCCTTATGGTCATGGTGAAAAAAGTGTCTATATGATCAGTGGTTATATGCGTCTTACAAGAGAAGAAGCTTTTGCAATCAGATATCATATGGGCTTTTCTGGAAATGAAGATGCTAGAAATGTTGGAAAAGCTTTTGAAATGTTTCCGATTGCTTTTGCATTAAGTGTTGCCGATATGGAAGCAACTTATTTTATTGAGGGGAAAAAGTAATGAATGAGTTATTTATTGAAAGAATGAAAGAATTATTAAAAGATGATTTTGATGCTTTTATTAATTCTTTAAATGAAAAGGAAGTGAAAGGATTTTATTTAAATCCTTTAAAAAAAGATGTTTTAAATCATTTAAATCATCAATATATTGAAAAACATCCTTATGTAGATGATGGTTATTATTTTGATTATCTTCATTATCCATTAGGAAAAAGTCCTTATTTTATGTGTGGACTTTATTATATTCAAGAACCAAGTGCTATGAGCGTCGCAACTTGTTTAGATATCAAAGAAAATGATTATGTTTTAGATATGTGCGGGGCTCCTGGAGGTAAGACATGTTATGTTGCTAGTCGTCTTTCAAATGATGGATTAATGATTGCTAATGATATTTCTAAATTACGTGCTTCTATTTTATCAAGTAATATTGAACGCTTCGGTTTAAAAAATACGATTGTAACGAATTGTGATCCTTTAAAAATGAAATTTGAAAGTTTCTTTGATAAAATCATTTTAGATGCTCCTTGTTCTGGAGAAGGAATGTTTAGAAAAGATAAAGAAGCAATCAGTACTTGGTCAATGCAAAAAGTAAATGAATGTGCTTATATTCAAAGAAATTTAATTGATCAAGCATATAAAATGCTTAAAAAAGATGGTATTTTAATTTATTCTACATGTACTTATTCTTTAGAAGAAAATGAAAAACAAGTTGAATATATGATCAATGAATTAGGTATGAAATTACTTCCAATTGATAAAAAAGAAGGAATGTCTGATGGTTTTATTGAAGGGACTATTAGAATGTATCCTCATATTAATCGTGGTGAAGGACAATTTATAGCCATGTTACAAAAAACAACAGAAACAGCTGTTTCAAAAGAAAAAATCTTAAAACCAAACTTAAAAAAAGAACAATTACAACTTGTTCAAAAGTTTTATCAAGAAAATTTAAATATACCTGTGCCACCTTATCTTTATCAATCAAATAATCATGTCTATGCCATTTTAAATCATTTTCCTGAGCTTCCAATCAAAGTTTTAAGAAATGGTCTTTATTTAGGAGAATGTAAAAAAGGAAGATTTGAACCAAGTCTTTCTCTCGCACTTACTTTAAATAAAGAAGATGTTAAAAGATCATATGACTTTAAATGTGATAATCAAGAAGTAAAGGATTATCTTTCTGGTTTGACTTTGAAAGGAAATAATCAAAAAGGATATGGTGTTATTTTTGTAGATGGTTATCCACTTTCTTTCTATAAAGAAAGTAATAACCAAGTTAAAAACTTATTTCCTAAAGGACTTAGACGATGAAAAGATATTTAGAAATTGAAAAAATCGTTTATCAAGAACTTGAAAAAAACTGTTTTGGAAATAAAAAAAGACAAGGCTATCGTCATTTATTTGGAGTTTCAACCTTGTGTATTGCCTATAGTCAGTATGTACAATTAGACCGTGAATTATGCGCTATTATGGGAATTTTACATGACTATTCCGTTTATAAAAATAACACATCATTTAATCATGCTCAACTTTCAAGTGAACTTGCTAGAAAAATGTTAGAAGAAAGCATGTTGTTTGAAAATGAAGAAATGAATATTATCGTTCAAGCTATTAAAAATCATTCAACTAAAAATAAAGTACATGATGCTTATAGTGAACTACTTAAAATGTGTGATGTTTTAGAAACTTATTATCATGATCCTGAATGTATTTTCGATGAAAATCATCAAAAATACATTCAACAAGCATTACTTCTAACAAATAAAGAGCCATAACGGCCAATGTCATTAAGTTAAGATGACAAAAATTTAATCAGAAGAAATATAGATTGTATATATTCTTCTGATTTTTATTTTGTTGTAGCTAAAAAAGTGTCATTTTCATGACTTTTTAAAAATATTCTCGTTTTTATTGCCTTATTGGTATATAATCTTATCGATTAGTCAAATCTGTAGTTGAATTGTACAATTTTTTTGATTTTACATTTCTCTTATGAGATCTACCGGATCGAATTGGCAGGATCTCTTTAACTATCAGATTCTCTAAAGATGGAGTTTTTCCATCTTTTTTGTTTAGAAACTTCCTTATAAAATGGCATGCTCTGGTAAAATTTACCTGATATGTATATTTTGTAAACCTCATAATCATCAAGTCTTAACTTATTGACATTGCATCTCTGCTCCTTTTCTTTTTCGCCACTGTAATCATATCACCTACAAAATAAAAAGTCAGTAAACCATTAGTACACCTTTAGTGCACCTTCCAGTACACCATGCAAGGCAAGTTGGCTTCATCATGCTATATTTGCAGATTTTTTTAACAATAAAAATCCGTACAATGACTCACACACGCATAATATAACTACCAGAATCAGAGCCAGATCAGAACTGGTTGGATTCGATATGAATATATATCCAATAATATCTGTGGCAGCGTGAACTATTATAACGGAACATATATCTTTGGTTTTTATATAAACGCCGCCAACCGCAATTCCAAATGCAACGGAAAATATTACCTGAAAAATAACGGACGTTAAATCTTGTCCAACTGCATTCGTCAAATGAACCAAGCTAAAGACGATTGTAGAAAGTAATAATATTTTCACATTACTTTTATATTTTCTACTTAGCTGATCTATGAATATTCCTCTAAATAAAAATTCTTCATAAATTTCCGGTGCCAACCCACAAATAAATCCAGTTAATATATTAGATATCTCTCCCTGCGTATAAAACCATAACGGAATTTTATATAACACGAATAACAATAGAGGTAACATCAATTTCAAACCTCTAAAATTGTATTTGAAATTATCTTTATTGTAAAATAATAATATCATGAATATGCTTACAATAATTCTGGAAATTGCTCCGCTAATATTATCATCTTTAACAAAAATATTTATAATTCCACCTAAAATTCCAGATATCACTAAAGTTATTGCAAACAAAATCAATATAAAAATAACTGGGCGATTGCTTTTTTTCACACTAATCTCTCCTCTCAAAACATTTTCTTGACAGTATCCTCATCCAGTACTTTTCATTATTATCACCGCAACGATTGCAATGATCACTCTACTTTCAACTCATCTGCCAAAATAAAATCAAATTTCTGCAGCACCTTATCATCCTGCGTTTCTGTGTATATGGAATGTGCCTTTTCATATAACACTACCATTGTCGTAAAACACGATCTTGGCATTTCCTGTATGAACCAACAATGGTTGTATGCTAATTCTATATATCCATAGGTATCATCGTCCATTTTCATTACAGTGATATTCA
>CAVESC010000154.1:0-4098 GCA_963618275.1 Bacteroidaceae bacterium | reverse complement strand
AAACTCTCCATTGTCTCTTATTCTCTCAGACAATCTCTTAGTCTGTTTAGCTCTTTTTTATTTAAATAAACTTTTTTAATTGACGTTGTGTTTTATTCTTTCTCGTTCAGTTTTCAATGTCCTCTCACTCGTCTCTCTCGTCGAGTGCCCATTTATATTACCATCCCTTTTGTCTTTTGTAAAGCTTTTTCTTTATCTTTTTTTGCTTTTTTCTCTATTTCCTCGTTTTTTTACCTTTATATCGACTTTTTTTACTATATCTTTTTTGAAAGTTTTTGATAATTCATTCTCTATAGTGTGTTTTTGATATTAATTAGAATATACTTTTATACCTTTTCATTTAAAAACTAATTATCTTATATTTATTAAATATTAAAAAAATCCATTTGGAATTAACCAAACGGATTTTAATTTTAATTATTGAGCCATTTTTTCTAGACGAGCACGACGTTTTTGAGCATCTGCTTGACATTTAGCCATTAATTGTTCAGCGTGTTCTGGATTTACTTTTAATAATTGTGAGAATCTATTTTCACCTAATAAGTAATCTTTAAATCCATCGAAGTTTGGTGTCTTAGAATCTAATTGTAATGGATTCTTTCCTTGTTCTTCTAATCTTGGATCATATCTTAATAAGTTGAAATATCCACAATCAATTGCACGTTTTTGTTCGGCTTGATGATTTGCTAAACCACCTTTAATACCATGTGCTTGACATGGAGCATAAGCTATAATTAATGATGGTCCATCATAGCTTTCAGCTTCTTTCATTGCTTTAATTGTTTGAGCAGGATTTGCACCCATCGCAATTTGAGCAACATAAACATGACCATAAGCCATAGCAATTTGTGCTAAATCTTTCTTAGCTCCTGTTTTACCACCAGCAGTAAATTTAGCGATAGAACCTGCTTGAGATGATTTAGAAGATTGTCCACCAGTATTTGAATATACTTCAGTATCTAATACTAAAATATTAACATTTTCGTTATTAGCGATAACATGGTCTAATCCACCATAGCCGATGTCATAAGCCCATCCATCTCCACCAACAATCCATTGAGATTTAGAAACTAAGTTACCTTTGTTGTCTAAAACTTCTTTAATTGCTTCATTTGAAGATGCTTCAACTAATTTTAATAATTCTGGAACAATTGCTTTTTCTTCACTTCTTTGTCCTTTTACAGATAAGTATTTTTCAATTGTTTCTTTTAATTCAGGTTCACAAGCATCCTTAGCTTCTTCCATCACTTGAATCATATGTGCTTCATTATAGTTTTGAGCTAATTTCATACCATAACCAAATTCAGCATTATCTTCAAATAATGAGTTACACCATGCTGGACCTTGTCCATTTTTATCAGTTGTAAATGGTGTAGATGGTGTAGAACCAGAATAAATTGAACTACATCCAGTAGCATTTGCAATCATCATATCTGATCCAAATAATTGAGTTGCTAATCTATAATATGGAGTTTCACCACATCCTGGACAAGCACCAGATACTTCAAAATATGGTCTCTTGAATCCAACACCTTTTACAGTAGTTGTAGGATATTTATCATCACGATATTCTACTTCTTTATAAATATAATCAGCTAATGGAGCATGTTCTAATTCTTCATGAACATTAACCATTTTTAAAGCTTCACCTTTTTTGTTTCCTAAACATTGTTCAACGCATAAACCGCATCCAACACAGTTATCTGGTGAAACTTGAATTCTGTAAGATAATCCATCAACACCTTTACCCATAGGTTTTAAGACATCATTAGAAATATCTTCTGGTGCATTAGCGATTTCTTCATCAGTCATTAAGAACGCACGAATTGTAGCATGAGGACAAACCATAACACAGTTATTACATTGGATACAGTCATCTTTATTCCATTGAGGAACCATTGTTGCAATTCCACGTTTTTCCATATAAGCCATTCCAGATTTCATAGAACCATCTAATTTATCCATGAATGCTGAAACTGGTAAATCATTACCATCTAAAGCATTAATTACAGAAACGAAATTATCAAAATGATCATCACCTGTTAATTTTTTAGTTTCTTGGATTTCTAAATCTGCCCATTTTGGATCGACTACTACTTCTTCAATTGCATCTTTACCAGCATCAATTGCTTTGTAGTTTAATTGAACAATAGCATCACCTTTTTTACTATATGATTTTTTAGCCATTTCTTTCATATATTCAACAGCTTTATCAATTGGTAAAATTTGTGGATTTAATGCAAAGAAAGCAGATTGTAAAATTGTATTAGTACGACGTCCCATACCAATTTCCATTGCAATCTTATTAGCATTAATAATATAGAATTTAGCATTCTTTGTAGCTAATTGTTTTTTCACTCTATTTGGTAAATAGTCAGCAACTTCTTCTTTAGAGAATTCTGTATTTAATAAGAATGAACCATTTTTCTTTAAGTTTTTCAACATATCATATTTTAATACATAGTTATCTAATGAACATGAGATAAAGTCTGCATTATTTACATAATATGTAGCGCGGATTGGTGAAGCACCAAATCTTAAGTTAGAACGAGTTGTTCCACCAGCTTTTTTACTATCATATGCAAAGTAAGCTTGTGAATATAAATCAGTATGATCCCCAATGATTTTAATAGATGATTTATTAGCTGATACAGTACCATCAGATCCTAAACCATAGAATAGACATTCTGTATAATCACCAGTTACATTGAATTCTTCTGTTGGTAACGATAAATGAGTAACGTCATCAACAATACCAATTGTAAAACTATTGAATGGATTATCTGAATTTAAATGATCATAAACAGCTTTAATTTGAGCAGGGTTTGTATCTTTAGAACCCATACCATAACGTCCACCAATTAAAACATCAGCATCTTTTACAACACTGCATACATCTAAGTATAATGGTTCACCAGCAGATCCTGGTTCTTTTGTACGATCTAATACCGCTATTTTCTTAGCTGAAGCAGGTAATACTTTTAATAAGTATTTTGCTGAGAAAGGACGATATAAATGAACTTTAACTAAACCAACTTTTTCTCCTGATTTAGCCATTTCATCAATTGTATCTTTAATTGTTTCAGTAACAGAACCCATAGCGATAATAACTCTATCAGCATTTGGATCACCATAATAAGTAAATGGTGCATATTCTCTACCTGTTACTTCTGAGATTTTTTTCATGTAATCAGCAGCGATTTCTACAACTGCTTCAATATGTTTATTTTGAGCTTCTCTACCTTGGAAGTAAATATCATCATTTTCAGCTCCACCACGTTCGATTGGATTAGTATGAGGATTTAATGCATTCTCTTTAAATTTAGCTAAAGCTTCTTTATCTAATAAGCTTTCTAATACATCATAGTCCATTACTTCTACTTTTTGAATTTCATGAGATGTTCTAAATCCATCAAAGAAGTGCATTACTGGAACAGATCCTTTAATTGCTGTTAAATGAGCAACTCCCCCTAAATCCATAACTTCTTGTACTGAATGAGAACAAATCATTGGAATACCTGTTTGACGACAAGCATACACATCTTGATGATCACCAAAAATATTAAGTGAACGAGTTGCTAAAGCACGTGCAGCAACATGGAATACACCAGGTAAATTTTCACCAACAATTTTATACAAGTTTGGGATCATTAGTAATAATCCTTGTGATGCCGTAAATGTAGTTGCTAAAGCTCCACCTTGTAAGGCTCCATGAACTGCACCTGCAGCACCTGCTTCTGATTGCATTTCAATTACATTTACAGGAGATCCAAAGATATTCTTCATTCCATTTGCAGCCCATGCTTCAGCATGTTCAGCCATTGGAGATGAAGGTGTGATAGGATAGATACTTGCTACTTCAGAGAATGCATACGCAACATGAGCAGCAGCTTGGTTACCATCCATTGACAAATATTTCTTAGCCATAATTAAAAAATTCCTCCTTTTGCTTATATTATTATACTACTTTCTAAACATTTTGACTATATCAATTCATGAATTCGCTTACTATTTATACTAAAAACAAAAAATAGGACCATTTAGCCAATGTCATTAAGTTAAGACGTTTTTAAAAGAATTCCTATATTTTATAAAATA
>CAVESC010000153.1:0-4121 GCA_963618275.1 Bacteroidaceae bacterium | reverse complement strand
AAATCAAAGAAATATGATATTTCCACTTGACAATCGTCATTTCATAACAGCTTTCCATAATTCCCTTAGAATTTTCAATATAATATCCTTGATATAACATTCCACTATCATTACATCCTGTAGCAGATGATAAACTTTGTACCGCGGGAATATCTATATAAGAATCATCATTACTAGGATGATCATACAATCCAAGTGCAATTGTAACAATAACACAAAGATAAACGATGGTACTAGATTTTTTATTTTTCTCTTTATAAATATTTCCAAGATAACCAATTAACCAAGAAGCAAGCAAAACAAGGAATGATTGAATGCCATTTTGTTGTAAAAGATCTATCAATATTAAAATAATACCTATATAAAGACATATTTTTGCAAGTACATTAAAAGTATTTTCTAAATTAAAAGCTTTATTTTTCTTTACTTTTTTCAAATGAGAAAGATTACATAATCCAAAAAAGAACAAATAGAAGCTTAAAAAACTTATAGCACTATAAGAAAGATAAGTTCCAAAGTTAAAAGTCAAATAAGGTAAACTTGGTAATCCATGTATTTTAAATGGTTGATAGGCAAATAATAAAACTAGAGCTATAAGCATTAAAAAATAATGAGTTGTAAAATTATAGATTGTTGATAAAATTTCTTTTTTATCATTTGCATCTTGCTTTAAAGATTGAGCAAACGGATCTTCAACTTCTACTACCTGTAATCCAAAATAATTAACAATGATACGACAACCTGCTTGTTTTATATTTTTATTAATTTGTTTATAATAGATTCTATAACTTTTTCTTTGGGGATTCCCTTTTTCAAAAGTTAAATAATTTAAACTGATATTTTTTAAAAATAAACCTTCTAAAGCTTTATTTTCTAATAATTCAATAAACTTCTCTTCATTTACAAGATAATCTTTTGTAGCTATTCTTTTATATTTCATAGTTATCACCTATCTCTATTATATCAATATATTATATTTATTCAATGAATATTATTTTTATTATATCGTATATAAAAAGCTGCCTAGGCAGCTTTATGGTAATGGTTTTTCACTAGCAAGATAAAGATCATACCATTCTTGTCTTGTAAGAGTAAAATTACATGCTTTAACAGTTTCTTTTAAATGTTGAGGAGATGTTGTTCCAACAATCGGTTGCATATGTGCTGGATGACGAAGTAACCAAGCAATCGCAATAGCAGGTTTAGTCACTTGGTATTTATCAGCAAGTTGTTGCATGACATCATTTAATTTTTGATAATTTGGATGATCTATAAAAGTACCCTCAGCCCAAGAAGCTTGAATAGAGCTCCATGGTTGAATCGTAATATCATTTAGACGACAATAATCTAAAACACCACCATCTTTATCTTGAGCAAATGCTTCTTTCATATTCATATTTAATCCTGAATCGATCATTACTGAATGAACGATTGATAATTGTAATTGATTAATAATAATTGGATATTTTAAATATTTCTTTAATAACTCAATTTGTAAAGGTGTATGATTAGAAACACCAAAATAATGAACTTTTCCAGATTCATATAATTCATTAAAAGTTTCGGCTACTTCTTGAGGATCACATAAAGCATCTGGTCTATGAAGTAAAAGAATATCTACATAATCTGTATGTAATCTTTCTAATGATTCATTGACACATTTTAAAATATGTTCCTTTGAAAAATCATATCTTTTTCCTGGAACAATGCCACATTTTGTTTGTAGAATCATTTGTTTTCTATATTCAGGGTGTCTTTTTAAGACTTCACCAAATAATTCTTCTGATTTTCCTCCACCATAAATATCCGCATGATCAAAAAAATTAATTCCTAATTCTAAAGCTATTTTTACAAGTTCTTCAACTTCTTCAATACTTTTATCAGCAATTCTCATGCATCCTAAAGCAATTTTTGATACTTTTAAACCTGTTTGTGGTAATGTTAAATATTCCATAACTTAGCTCCTTTATAATTTTAATAAATTTAAACCGATTTCTTCATCAAAATAACGATCTACTTGTCCATCAATAATTTGAATAACCATTTCACATGTTGCTGAAACAATAGCTTTATTTAAATGACCACCAAAAACTTCTCCTTGATCATTTCCAGCAGATAAATGCATATGGCTATAATATTCACCATTCATTGTATTAATGGTTCCAGTAAGAGATACAATTTCATAGTCTCCTTTAAATTCATTAGCGTAATATTTCTTTTCTTTTGTTTTAAAAACACCTACTGTAAAATCATTAATAGCACCTAGTGCTTGAATACTTGCAAGTTTAATATTTTCTTTTAAAGCAATATTTTTAACTTGTTCAACAATATCTTCTCCCTTATCAATTCTTGCAATAATTGTATTATCAAATCTTTTGTATTTCACTTTCATTCCTCCTATTGATAAACACGATATTTCCATTTTCCTTTTAAAAAACGTGTTGCTAGTAATGTACATCTTGAAACATTATCTAACACCATCATGATCCAAACACTTTCAAGTCCAAATGAAAAGATATTGATCATCAACATTGAACCCAAAATTCTTATTCCCCACATTGTAATCAAAGAAAATACAAATGGTGCTTTCGTATCTCCCATTCCATTAAATGTTCCTTCTAAAATAATCAAAATACCATAGATTGGTTCACTAACAGAAACAATTCTTAATACCCTTGTTCCTAAAGCTATAACCTTTTGATCAGGTGTAAAAATTGACATAATATTTTGAGAAAACATAAATAATAAAATACCAGCAATAATCATAATACTTAAAGTAATCGCACATGTAAGATAGGTCATTCTTTTAACTTTAGATTCATCTTTTTCTCCAACTGCATTTCCTACAAGAGTACTCGCTGCCGATTGGAAACCATATCCAGGTGCATAGAAAGCCTGTTCAGCTTGAATTGCAATAGAATGTGTAGCAAGCGAAACGACCCCTAACTTCGCAATCAAGGAAGCAAAAGTCACATGTCCTAAACAAATAACACTTCTTTCCATAACAACAGGAACAGAAATTTTTAAACATTCTAAACAAACAGGTTTATGGAAATGAAAACCAGTATGTTTAAAATCAAAGATTTTATTTTGATAATAATGTCTAAAAATCAAAATTCCTCCAACAATATAAGAAATAGCTGAAGCAATCGCCGCACCAGCAACCGATAAACCAGCTCCATAAATCGTTATCCCAAATATCTTTCTTGTTGGATAAATTAAAAAGAAATTTAAAACAATATTAATAACATTCATATAAACATTGATCATCATTGGTGTTTTCATATCTTTAACAGCTCTTAAAGTTGAAGAAAGAATGATAATAAATGTTCTAAATATAAATGGTGCTGATACAATTAAAAAATATAAAAAAGCATCATGTCTTATTTCTTTAGCACCATTAAGCCAACCAGGTAAAAATGGAGCAATGATAATACTAACAATTGTGGTAATTAATCCTATAACAAAAGAAATAAATAAAGCTTGTTGACCAGCAATCTGTACTTTCTTACGATCTTTAGCACCATCCGACTTGGCACATACAGCTAAAACTCCTACTCCAAAAGCTACTGAAATACTTCCAAGTAACCAAGTAACAGTAGATGTTAAACCTACTGCTGCAGAAGCTGTTGCTCCCATGGCACCAACCATTGCCGTATCTACATAAGTCACTACTGTATTCATTGCTTCTTGAATAATAGCAGGCCATGCAAGATGACATATATTTTTTATCTCATTTCCATATTTCATCCTATAACCTCCAATAATACTATTATACAAATAAAAAAAGGAATAAACAATGTTATTGCTATATTCCTTGATACATTCTTGTACGTTTCACATCTAAATATTTCCAATATTTTCTTTCCCTACCACCTACAGCTATTACTAAATCATCGCTGTATCCAAAAACTCTGGCAATTGTTCCTTTTTTCACTTTAGAAATATGAGTTAATTTTCCATCTAATATTGCATACTTCATAATAGCTACCCCCTTTATCTATCTTTATTATAGATAAATAAAAATAATATTGTTTTCATAAGTGATGTTTAAACACCTAAAAAGCGGCTATGTTAGACGAAATGTGTGTTATTCATTAAATAACATTTGCCTTATGGAC
>CAVESC010000152.1:0-4308 GCA_963618275.1 Bacteroidaceae bacterium | reverse complement strand
TCATTATGAAGGCTTCCTGTTTGTTTTTATTCTATGCTTATAAATTGACGCTTACGAAAATGATACTAATATTATTATATAACTCACTCCCTCTATTTCCCATTTTCGTTCACGAACGGCTACTTTTCGTACGTGAATGGTATATTATATGTGCGTTTTTTGCATAAAAAAGTGTTACCTAGATAACTAAGTAACACATATATATATTATATTTATTTACTAATCTATAGCATTAGCAGCATGATAAGCTGTTCTAATAGCACTTGCAATATCAGCAGTTCTTTCACCAGAACAATCTCCTACACATACATGAGGAATTGTAATTGATGAATCATCAAAGATATTTTTCTTTGATCCTAAGGCATTGATAATTGTATCAGCTTTGATTTGCTCATTTGCTGTATAGACAATATTATTTTCAATATGATCTACTTTTGTATTTACTAATTGCTTAACATTATGATCAGCAAAGTCTTTCATCATTAATGGTAAAACAGTTGTAGATTCACCAGCAGCAATTTTATCCATCATTTCAACAATTGTCACTTGATGACCTTTATTTGCTAGATATTCAGCAGTTTCAGCACCTACTAAACCTCCACCAATAACAACACAATCACCATTTACTTCTTGTCCGTTTAAAACATCCCAACTTGAAACAATATTACTGTTATCATGAGGAATTGGCATTTCCATATTATGTGCCCCTACAGCAATAATAGCATAATCATAACTATTAATATCTTTTGCTTCTTCATTTAAATGAATATCAACATTTAATGTAGGTAAGACTTTTTGATAATATTCAATACTTCTTAAGATTTCATTTTTTCTTGGTGGAACAGAGGCAATATTGATTTGTCCACCTAAATGATCTGCTTTTTCAAATAAAGTCACTGTATGTCCTTTAACAGCAGCAACTCTTGCTGCTTCTAAACCAGCAATTCCTCCACCAATAACAACTACTTTTTGAGGATTATTTGTTGGTTTAATTGAAACAGTAGCTTCATTTCCATTTTCAGCATTTAATACACATGAAATATATTGTCTATTTTGAATAGCATCAACACATCCTTTATTACAGTTTAAACATTCTCTAATACATTCACCTTTTTTCACTTTTAAAGCAATATCAGGATCAGTTAATAAAGAACGTCCATAACCAATCATATCTGCGTCTCCATCATTTAAGATCTTTTCACCAGCTTCTACACTTACCACTCTACCTACTGTTGCTACTGGAATAGAAACAACTTCTTTAACTTTTCTAGCAACAGGTAATGTCCAATTATAAGGAACATCTCCCATTGGAGGAATCGTATCTCCCATATTTCCTGTATGGTTAGCTTGTGCAACTTGAATCATATCAACGCCTACTTCTTCTAGTTTTTTAGCAAAAGCAATCCCTTCAGCTTCTTTTAAACCACCTTTACCTCTTAAACTTCCATCTTTATTTAAAGTAATAATTGGAAGTTTATATTCAATTGTTAAATCAGGCGCTGCTTCTTTAATTGCTTTAACAACTTCTAAAGCATAACGAATTCTATTTTCAAAAGAACCACCATATTCATCACTACGATGATTTAATACTTCAGAACATAAAGAACCTAATAGACGATCGCCATGTATTTCAATGGCATCAATTCCTGCAAGCATTGCTTTATGTGCGCAACTCGCAATACTTTCTTTAATTTGATTTAATTGTTCAACTGTTGCTTCACTTACAAAGTGTTGCATATCATGATGTAATTTAGCATAAGCATCTTTGGTAATCTTTTGTGCTAATTCAGTTTGTTTTACAGCTTCTTCTTCATTTCCTTCAGCTCTTGCTTTAGCCACATTTTGACGAGCCATTCCTGCTTCCATAATCATTTTTCCAACACCCGGAACATCATATTCTGGATGGAAGATTTGTAAAGCTACTTTACAATCATATTGATGTAAAGTATCAGCAAGTTTTTTAAATGCTGGTATTTGTTCTTCACTATAAAGTTTTGGTGTTGGTGATGCTGTACGTACGGGAGCTACGTCACCAATAACAACATAAGAAGCTCCACCTTTCGCTAATCTTTCATAAAAGCTTAAACTTCTTTGACCAATAGATCCATCTCTTTCTTCATATCCTGTTGTAAGAGGTGGAAACATAATTCTGTTTTTTAATGTCATTTTTCCAACTTGGATTGGTTCTAATAGTTTCATATTATTATATCTCCTTTGTTATTTGATATGCATTTGTAATAGCATCTTTTAATGTTCCTACTTTTTGACAATCACCAATTAAATGCGCATTTTCAATTGGTGAAGCAATTGGACTATAACCAACTGCAAAAACTAATGTATCGACATCATCTAAAACATATTCTTGATGATTCTTTTCATATTTAATTGTATTTTCATCTACATAAGTGATCTTAGAATTTAATTCAATCTTCACACCTTTTTCCATCATACGTCTTGTAAGCAATGATTTCGTTGCTCCAGATTCACCTGTCATTAATCCTTTAGTCATTTCAATTAAAGTAATATCTCTATTTGTAGGGAATAAATCATTGATCAATGGTGCTAAATAATCTGCTGTTTCACAACCAACAGAACCACCACCAATAATCACGATCTTTCTACCTGGGAACTTTTTACCAGATAAAATATCATCAGCTGTCATTGTTTGTTTAAAGACTTTATATGGTTCGATTTCTTTAGGTTTTGCTCCTACTGTTGTAATCACTTCATAATCTTTAAATTCATTTTCAATCATTTCTTTAGTTACAGTTGTATTTAAACGCACATCAACACCTGTTAATTGACTCTTCATATATTTAACAACTTTAGTAATTTCTTGTTTACCAATAGGTACACAAGCAATATTTAATTGACCACCTAAACGATCACTTTGTTCACATAAAACAACTTCATGTCCACGTTTTTTAGCTACATAAGCTGCTTCCATTCCTGCTGGTCCACCACCAACAACAAGTACTTTTTTCTTAACATGAGCTTCATCAATTTCTTCTTTTTCAACAGCTGGATTGACTGTACAACTAATTGGTTTACCAAACATAATTCCTGTTAAACATCTTCCACAACCAATACATGGTCTAATTTCATCTGTTTTTCCTGCTTTTGCTTTGTTCGCAAATTCACTATCACATAAATTAGGACGACCAATCATACAAGCATCACAAACTCCATTAGCGATCAATTCATCCCCAACCCAAGGTTCATTAATACGTGAAACAGTCGCTACTGGAATCGATACATGTTTTTTGATTTCTTCACTAGCATGTTTATGTGGTGCTGGAGCTGTTCCACTTGCTGGCATAGAACTTCCTCTTTTAATAGTATTTCCTCCAGAAACATGAATAAAGTCAACGGTTGCTTTTTCTAATTGTTTAGAAACGTAGATCATGTCATTAAGAGTTAAACCACCATCACTGTATTCATCTCCTGAAATACGCACATCAATGATAAAATCTCTACCACATTGTTTTCTTACTTCTTCAATAACTTCTAAAGTTAAACGTAATCTGCCATGGATATCTCCACCATATTCATCTGTTCTTTTATTATATAAAGGTGTTAAAAATCCTCCTAATAAACCATGAGCATGAGCTGCTTGGATTTCTACACCATCTCCTCCTGCTTTTTTAAAACGTAAAGCAGCTTCTCCAAATTGTTTAACAATTACTTTCAATTCTTCTTTTGTCACTTCTCGAGGAGCGCTTTTAGCATAATAAGGTCCTACATTAGAAGGAGCAATCAATTGTGGTGTTCCAGGAATTGGAAAAGCCATATAAGCTGGATGAAAAAGTTGTGATAAGATTTTAGTATCATATTGATGCACAGCATCTACTAACTTTTTCCATCCAGGAATATAAGAATCATCATAGATAGACATATCCCCTGGTAAATATGTATACGTAGGTTCTACAGTTGTTACTTCAGTTACAATAAGACCTACCCCGCCTTTTGCTCTTGCTGCATAGTGTTTTACTAATGCATCTGTCACATATCCTTTATCAGCAAGATTTGTTGATAAAGGAGGCATAAAAATACGATTTTTAACTGTTGTGTTTCCTATTTTAATAGGTGTAAATAAATGTTCATAATTATTCATAATACGTCTCCTTTTTCCTCATGTTTATTTTATCACAAGCAATTCTAGAAAACGCTATCAATTCTAGCTATTTACATCCCTTTTTTGTCATCAAAAACAAAAAACAAGGACAAAATATCGTCCTTGTCAGCAAATATGATTAAGATTTAAAATAATTTTCTATTTCTAAAACTTCATCTTCAGGTACTTTCAAT
>CAVESC010000151.1:0-4318 GCA_963618275.1 Bacteroidaceae bacterium | reverse complement strand
AGAAGCTTAACAACGAAAGTTAAACTTCTAAAAATTTATTTCGTTACAGCCTCTTATTTTAAATTAATGTTTGATTAAGTCCCCAATGATCAAATTCATGGAAAATAACATATATATTATCTGCTTCGATTTTTGTTGTTTCATGAATCATTTGAATCATTGCTTCTGTCAATTTTTTCTTATCATCAAATTCTGCACTTTTATAAAGATTAATTTCAATCATCATGCAAGGAATCTCTTCCCCTTTAAAATACATGATTTGATCATCTTCCATATGAATCATTAAAGCTTTTTCTGTTTTACCAGGAATAAGTGAAATAAGTTCACCTGCTTTTGATTTAATTGTGTTTTCTTGTCTTAATGTTAATTTATGATTTGTTTTAAATGATATATATGGCATAATAATTTCCTCCTTTCTTACTATTTTATCATTAAAAAAATAAATTGAAACTGTTTACAAAATATTTTTTGTAATGATATAATAGATATGCAAAGGTTTTATATGATTTTCCAAAATATCTCAAATATGAGGAAGTTGTATTTCACTTTATGTACACAATCTCATATTTGCGATTTTATACATAGAGTATTTCCATTTGTAATTTTTATAGGAGGTACCTGACATGGCTGTCGGAAAAGTAAAATGGTTTAACGCTGAAAAAGGATTTGGATTCATCACTAGTGAAGAAGGAAAAGATATTTTCGTTCATTTCTCAGCAATTCAAGCTGATGGATACAAAACATTAGAAGAAGGTCAAACTGTAGATTATGATGTAGTAGAAACTGATCGTGGTCCACAAGCACAAAACGTTGTTGTAAAATAATGTATAAAAAAAAGAGATTGCTCAAGCAATCTCTTTTTTTATCTATAAACAACAACTGGCAAGTTAACGTAAATTTGTGAATATAGGCTTCCAGCAAAACTTGTAGGTAAGTTGATACATCCATGTGAACCACTATTTATATAAATATTTCCACCAAACGAACTTCTCCATGAAGCATCATGTAAACCAATTCCTTTATTAAATGGCATCCAATAAGAAACAGGTGATTCATATTCATATTTACCATTTGGTTGTTTTGTTCCTCTTAAAACTCTATTTCTTTCCTTATTATAAATATAATATGTACCGCTTGGTGTAAGTCTTGTAGGATCACTTTCTTTACCACTTACAAAATCACTTTCTAACACAACACTACCGTCTTTAACAAACCATAGATGTTGTTTTGTAATATTGATTTCTAAATAAGTTGTTCCTAGTCCACCATTTTCTCCTGAAGGAAGTTGACCCGTATGTTCTGGTGTTCTATTATTTTCACTTTTATTTTCATTAATTATTTTTAACAATGCGTTTACTTCACTATCTGTAGAAACTCTAAATCCATAAGTTCCTCCACTGACTGTATGACTTTGTCCATCTTTACCAGTGAAAGTTCTTGTTGCTCCAATAGAATTATATTGACTAGCAAGTTCTTTAACAAATGCTGTTAGTTTTTCTTTAAAAACACTTTCATCTTTTGTATAACTTCCATCATCTTGTTTAGTTAACCAAGTAACAAGTGTACTACCATCTAAAACAATTTCTTTTCCTTTAGGAGTAGTATATGTAATTTTTGCTAAACAATATTCTTTAGCAGCTTTTAAACGATTATTTAAATCTTGATCATCCTTATAAACCTGAGGTTTAACATAACCATTTGCCTTTGTAACATCTAATTGTTGTTTTCCTTCACTTAATGCTACTTTAATATTTTTTACTAATTCTTCTGTATTAAGTTTAGAACCTAAAGTTTCTTCAACAATTGAGAAATTTCCATCTTTATATTCTATATAAGCATCAGTTGGTGCCACTTGATTTTCTTCTTTAGCATGTTGCATTGAAGATAAACCATTTGTTAGATTTTCATCACTAATTTGTATTAAATCAGATAATGTATTGTTTTCTTTTTTAAAGAAACCTAAAAACCACGCCCATTTATTTTGTTTTTTCATTAATTGATTTAAAGAATTATCTTTATTATAAGAAACACCTAATTGTTTAGCTTGTAAAATTTCACTTTGTCCATCATTAAAAACAAGTTTTAACGATTGATCACTTACTTTTTTAGATAATTGATCATTGGCCTTTTCTAATGTCATACCCCCAACATCACTGCCATTAATTATTGTTCCATTTAAAAACTTACCATTATAATATAGCATACCCGCTAGATAAATAATAAGCAGTATCAAAACAATAATCACACAAAATAAAACTGGCTTTTTATGTTTTAAATACCAATTATTCTTCTTTTTTGCCATAAATACTCTTCCTCTCTTACGTTTCCGCACCTATTCTATCACAAATTATCCATAGGTAAAGAAAAAAAGTATGGTATTTATCACAAAAAATGATAAATCATACTTTTAACAATTATTTTCTATATAATTTTCTAATTCTTGAATATTTTGACGATAAACAATTCCTTTCATTCCTACCTTTATAGCCGCGTCAATATTTTCTTGTAGATCATCAACAAAAAGGCATTCATTTGCTTCTAGATGATAACGATTTAAAAAATCTTGATAGATATCTAGATTCGGTTTGATCTTTTGATATTTTGCGGATGTATAAAGTTCTTTGAAATGTTGAAAAATTGGTTTTGATTGATAATATTGATAAAATTGTAAAGAACAATTAGATAATAAATAAAATTGGTATCCTTTTTCTTTATAGCGTTTAATAAAATCTTCCATTTCATCAAACTGATCAAAATAATCAAACCAATGTTCAAAAGCATTTTCAATTAAATTTCTTTTTTCATTTGGAATTTGTTCAAGTAATTGCTTTTTAGCATCTTGTAAAGAAACAGCCCCTTGATCAAGTAAAGCCCATTGCTTTGTTTGAAATAAATGTTCAATAATATATTCTTCCTCTTCTAAAGAAGATGAAAGATGACTTGCTATATAGGAAACATCCCATTTACAACAAACATTTCCCATATCTAAAACAATATTTTTTATCATAATATAAAATAGGCAAAACTGCCTATTATAATAAAGGATTAAGTTTTTCTAAAATAACATCTTTTCCAACAAAACCACTGATTTGATCAACTGCTTTTCCATCTTTGAAAATAATTAAATGTGGAATTGATTGAATGCCATATCTTCCTGCTAATGAAGGATCTTGATCAACATCTACTTTTGCAAATGTAACTGTTGGTAACTCTTGAGCAACTTCTTCTAAAACAGGTGCCAACATTTTACATGGTCCACACCAATTAGCAAAGAAATCAATCACAACAACACCTTTAGAAATAACTTCATCATATTGTACATCTGTAATAACTTCCATAATTTCACCTCCATTATATTATGCCAAAACTCTTTTTTTTTACAAGTGATATGCTTATATTATTTGAATTTTATCGCCATAACTGTTATTATGTGCTTGTGATTATACTAGAAATGGAGTGGTATTATGAAAAAAGTCGCAATTGTGACTGATAGTAATGCAGGTATTCGTCAAAAAGAAGCAAAAGAACTTGGTATTTTTGTTTTGCCAATGCCTTTTACTATTGATGATCAAACATACTATGAAGATATAAATTTGACTCATGAAGAGTTTTTTGAAAAACAATTAAGTGGTGCAGAAATTTTTACTTCTCAACCTGTTGTTGGAAATGTGAAAGAATTATGGGATCAAATTTTAAAAGATTATGATGAAATCGTTCATATTCCAATGTCTAGTGGATTAAGTGGTTCATGCCAAACAGCTATGATGTTAGCTCAAGAATACGATAATCGTGTTTTTGTTGTTGACAGTCAACGTATTTCTGTTACACAAAAATATGATGTTATTGACGCTAAAAGATTAGCTGATCAAGGAAAATCAGGACAAGAAATTCATGATATTTTAACTGAAAACAAATTAAATGCTTCTATTTATATTACTGTTAATACCCTTGATTATTTAAAAAAAGGTGGACGTATTACTCCAGCTGCTGCTTTATTAGGAGGAATGTTAAAAATCAAACCTATTTTACAAATACAAGGTGAAAAGTTAGATTCTTTTGCTAAAACAAGAACTATGGCTAGAGGAACTAAAATTATGAAAGAAGCTATCGCTAAAGATATTAAAGAACGTTTTGGTGATGATTATCATAATGTGCATATTTGTGTAGCTTATACTTATGATGAAGCACCTGCTTTAGAGTTAAAGAAAGAACTTGAAGAACTTTATCCAGGTGAAAATATTATTTGTGATCCTTTATCATTAAGTGTTTCTTGTCATATTGGACCTCATTCTCTAGCAATTGCTATATGTAAAAAAAT
>CAVESC010000150.1:0-4572 GCA_963618275.1 Bacteroidaceae bacterium | reverse complement strand
TTATTGATTTTGATATTGATCATCATCATATTTCCTGTTCCAAACAGAATCTCAATGGATCAGCAAAGTGTCTTTGAAGATGCAAAAGAGGAGATAAAAAAGAAACGTACTAAAAGAATTTCTTTAATCATTTTCACAATAGTATGTTCTTTTATTACATGTATTGTTTATTTAATGAACAAAGACACAATTGATAAGTACATTGAACCAGTACCGTTAGAATTAACAACAGATAGAGTAACTGTTGAATATGGTGAAGATATTCATTTCATGGATTATGTAAAGTATTATGACAAATCTCAACAATTAACGATACCTTTGAATCAAAATTTAAAAAAGATAAAGGATTACAAATTTATTTATTCAGTTACAAATGGTGTTAAAACAAAAGAAAAAGCATTATTAGTTAGCGTTGTCGATACAACAAAACCAATAATTGAATTGACACAAAGTGAAATTACTCTTGATAGTGGGGAACAGATTACTCCAAAAGATTATATTAAAAAAGTAGAGGATAATTATGATCAGTTATCATCTGATAATGTTGTAATTAAAAATACTGTTGATACAAATAAAGATGGTGATTATGAAGTCGAATATCAATTAAAAGATCAACACGGCAATGTTGCCGTGTCTATTCTAAAAGTTCACGTTAGAACTGTAGTTTCAAATGAACAAAAGATGGTTATTGTAAATAAAGAAGATTCAACAGTAAAAAAGAATCAAGAACAGAATAATAAAACAGCTACTAAAGAAACACCTAAAACAATAAATGTTGAACCAAAGATATTTTATATAAAAGATTACAACTATGATTTATCATCCTGTAGTCAAGCGGCAAGCGATTATATGAATCAAGTCTTGAATAGTAGCAATATTAATTTAAGTGGCTATATAGAGCCGTATCGGGAAAATGACGGAATTGTTGGATATAAAGTGATTTTTAAATAAAAATGCAAATTAAAAATGTAAAAATGTACGAAATTGAAATTATCGCAAGAAACAGGAATTTCTAGACCTACAATAGATAAGTTAATTAACGGATCAATTACTAATAAGATATCTTTTGAAAAACATATGAAAAAGATTTTTCAATACTTAAATGTTTCTTTGGATGCTTTTATGACTAAGGATCAACAAAATGAAAATCAAATTGGAAATCTTCAACGATTAACAGGATTGACAACTAAAAAACTATCTATAATTTCCAACATTTCACATAATAGATTATTAGATATAAATCAAGGAAATGATGCATCTTTAGAAGATACTATTAAGCTGGCATATAGCCTTAACACAAGTGCACATATCATAAAAAATAATTATTTTTTTGATCCGTAATTTTTTAATAAAGGAAACGTAGAAAGTCAGAACTTTGATAAAAAATATCAATTCTGGGGATATATAGGAATAAAACTCAATGAGCATACTGAAATTAAATATTATCCTATTACTTTTAATACAATGGAATACATTTCAAATAATTTTTATTATGATCAAATAGTGATACCATGTTTAAATAATATTGTTCTTTTATTGAATATGAAAAATATACAAAAACTTGTTTTTGTTTCCAATGATAATACTGCAATGAAAGAAAAAGAAGTATTTGATAAATTGATTAATGAAACATATCCATTAGTTATATATGAATTATTAAGTGCTAATTCTTACAAAGAATTAAAAGATAGATCCTTAATTGATTTTGACTTTGATTCATTAGAAAAAATGAATAGGAGAGTTCTTATCGATATTTCTTCTTTGTATTATAAAAATGGTGAATATGAGAGTAAAAAAATTTTATTTTCAAAATGTGAAATGTTGTGCAAAGAAATAGTTTCAAAGTATAAATTTTTAAATGATGAAACTATAAAGTATCTAGAGGTAATTAATATTGATGACATAAAAGAAATAATTAATTTTGATTATTTATCACTTGTAGAGATGCCTTTACTAAAGTTAGAAAAAAATATACTTGATTTCATAAAATAGTTTCCATAGAAAAACATCTTGGCAAAAAAACAAGATGTTTTTTATACTTCTGTTGCGTGATGTAAGAATTCATCGATTTTTTCTTTTGAAAGTCCATATTCAAGAAGTGCATTCTTTAATTCTTCTTTTGAAACTTTATATTTTGTAAAATCTTCATCACAGAAAAAATTATAAATGTGTAATCTTTGTCTTAAATCATTAGAATAAAGAGAAAAAATAGATTTTACTTTCTTTACAAATTCCTTTTTACTTCTTAAACGATAATATACACCGTTTGCATATTTCTTTCCACCAAACAAAACAAGTTCTTCTCCATCTGATAACGTTATATAAGCCCATTCACATCGTCCGTCATCCACTCTAAATGATGGCTTTTTAATTTTTGATATCGGTTTCATATCGATCCTCCTTTCATTAAAATAGTGTGATTAAATCTATATTTTTTCCACATATTGTATCACATAATTTTAGTAAACGGTTACATTTTATGCGAAAATATTATAAAAATAACTGTTTTCTTATTTGCTTGCTAATGTAAATGTTGTATATTAAATATAAGTAACAGAAAGAGTGATTCAAACAATGATGGTATTGATCAATAAACTTCCTAGTTTGATAAAGCAGTTGATCTATGGAATGATAATTCTATGTATATGAATGTCATTTAAGTTGGAAAAGTGTCTTTTATGGAGCAAAAGATGACTATCTATTTATTTTTATTAAGATTTTAATAGGAGGGATAGAGATTTAGAGAAAAAATTATTGATTACAGGTTTGATATTTATTTTATTTTTAGTTGGCCTATCTTGTTTTAGCGCATTAGCATTTTTTTATAAGCCTGTTGAAATAAGTGTTTCTAATATCATTTATTATTATTTTAATAATGGTATTCGTTTTGAAATATAGAAAATTATGAAAGTTTTGTTTTGTGATGATGACCTCAATATATTAAAACTTTAGAAGCATTAAAAGGCTAAACTCCTTATACAGCAAGGGTTTTAGCCTTTTTTTATGCAAGTTTTGTGTAGTATAATGGTTTTGTATAGGAAAGAAATGATTAACTTCATACTTAAATAAGTATGAAGTATATAAAATAATAGTATTAGACGTATGTGGTAAAAAAACATATGATATAGAAAAATGGAGGTAGTAAACATGAAGACTGTTTATTTAAATGATCGAATTGATCAAAATGCGATTGAAAGATTAAAAAGACATGTTCGTCTAGTAAATAATTTTGATCATCCTGAAGAAATAGATGCGATTATTGTAAGACAACAATATTGTACAAAAGAGATTATTGAAAAAGTGAAGAATTGTAAGTTGATTCAAATGCATGGTGTTGGTCTTGAACGTATTGATGTTGAAGCAGCAAAAGAAGCAGGTATCCCTGTTTTAAATACTCGTGGTGGAAATGCTCAATCGGTTGTAGAACTTGCTATGGGTTTACTTCTTGCACTTTCAAGAAAATTAACTTATATTAATGATGGTGTAAAAAAGGGAAAGTTTTCTAAGTTTGGATTACCGGAAACTGAAGGAAATGAGGTGACTGGTAAGGTTCTTGGTTTAGTTGGTGGTGGACAAATCGCAAGGATGATGGGACAAGTGATGAAACTTGCCTTTAATAATCGTGTATTGGTTTATGATCCTTTTTTAGAGAAAGAGGAATGTCAAAAATATGGTTTTGAAAAAGTAGATGATTTAAAAGAACTTTTTTCTCAAGTGGATTTTGTAAGTATTCATGTTCCACTTACAAATTCTACAAAGCATATGATTAATAAAGAGATCTTTCAATACGCCAAAGAAAACCTTATTCTTGTCAATACAGCACGTGGAGGTGTAGTTGATGAAGGAGATTTGTATGAGGCTTTAATCAATGGAAAAATAAAAGCCGCAGGAATGGATGTTTTTGAAAGTCAACCACCTCAATTAGATAATCCCTTATTACAACTTGATAATTTTATTAGTACACTTCATATAGGCGGAAGCACCGCAGAAGCTTTAAAAAGAAATGGTCAAATTGTTGTGGATCATATTTTTGAAGCTTTAGGAATCGAGGAATAAATGGATTTAAAGGACTTAAATAATTTTTTAAAAGTAGCGGAATATGAAAATATTACCAAAGCAGCAAAAGAATTACATATGGCACAACCTCATCTTACAAGACAAATAAAAAATCTTGAACAAGAACTTGGCGTTGAATTGTTTGTCAGAGAAAAGAAAAGGTTACATATCAGTGATGAAGGACGTTTTTTAAAGCAACAAGCCCAACAACTTTTAGGAATTGTAGATAAAACAAAGGAACAAATTTTAGAAATGAAATTAGGCATGAGTGGAACCTTGTATATTGGTTCTATTGAAACTACGGGAACGATTTACTTACCACAATGGATTGCAGGTTTTAAAAAGAAATATCCTAAAATCAATTATAATCTTTGGTCAGGAAATTCAAAAGATGTGATTGAAAGACTAGATGAAGGTTTACTTGATTTAGCGTTTGTAAGAGAACCTTTTGATCAAGATAAATATGATTCTTTTCCTGTAATTGATGAAGAATGGGTTGTATTAATGAATAAACAC
>CAVESC010000149.1:0-4746 GCA_963618275.1 Bacteroidaceae bacterium | reverse complement strand
AGCACGTGAAGAAATCAAAAAATATCTTGCAGAACACGTTCAAGCTTAAAATGAAAACTATGGCAGAAATGTCATAGTTTTTTTGAGGATTTTTGAAAAAAACTGTGAATAGTATTATAGGTGATAGAAATGACAAAAAAGATTATTTTGAAATTAATACTTTGTTTATTATGTTTTGTTTTAAATGTTTGTATAGTTTTTTTAAGTATCAATTTAAAAGTAAATGATAAATTGGATTTAATAACAACATATATCGCAAAATATGATATCGCACCAAGAACTTGTATTACAGAAGAAGATATTCAAATGATAACAATACCGAAAACTAATTTAACAGATCATGCAGTACATACAAAACAAGAAATCGTTGGAAAATACACAGAGATACAAGGGGAAATACCAGCTGGTTCATTATTCTATGAGTCTATGTTATATGATGCAAGTGAACTGCCAGATATTCCATCTACGTTATTAAAAGATGGACAAGCAATTTTTACAGTACAAATAGATAGTGCGATTTTAGCTACCGTAGTTTCTTCACAAAGGGTAGATCTTATCGCAACAATACAAGAACAAGGAATTAAAGATATTGTGATAGAACATTGTAGGATCTTACAAATTGAAGATATTAATGGAATAGATGTGAATCAACAAGATAGTATAGGTGTCCCATATTATTTGTTAGTAGCAGTAGATAAGAGTGATATATTCTTGCTTGAGAAAATCAAAGAGATAGGAATATTTTCATTGATAGTTTCAGATGAAACATATCAGGAAACAGAAGGTATAAAAAAAGAGAATTCAGAAGTAATTCAATTTCTGAATTCTCAATAAATCATTATTCTTCTGTATTTGGAAGAGTTTTTTTGAAGAAGTAATAATAGATAATATTAATGATAATTCCAAATACAGTTGCAGATGGTGCAGCTAAACCAATATAAGTCAAAGATGCATTTGGTTGAATAGACATAATATATGCCATTGGTAAGCGAACAATAAATGTTTGTGCTAGACCTTGTGCCATGACCCAGAATGTTTTTGAATGTCCATTGTAGTATCCCATAAAGGAGAATAAGATAGCAGTTACAACAGCTTCAGGTGCAAAACCTTTTAGATATTCAAATGATTTTTGAATAACTTCAGGATCACTTGTAAAGCACATGGAAATCTTATCTCCAAAGAATATGACTCCAAAGAAAACAAAGATTCCTATAAATCCTCCAATTCCCATACCAGTCACCATACTCCTAAATGCACGTTTTTCTTTCTTAGCACCAACATTCTGTGATACAAAGGATGCCATCGATTGCATTAATGCACTTGGAATCAACATCACAAAACTCTGTAATTTACTAGCTACACCATATCCACTAGAAGCAGCTAAACCTAATCGATTTACAAAAGCACATAAAACTAAGAAACTCATTTGTGTTAATAATTCCTGTAACGCAATAGGTGCACCTATTTTAACGATATTTTGAACTTCATCATTAAAATGAATATCAGATTTTTTTAAATGAAAAGGTAAATTTTGTTTGGATATGATCCAAAATGACAAGATTACACTAACACCTTGTGCAGCAACTGTCGCAATAGCTGCACCAGCAACATTCATATGAAATCCTGCAACTAAAACTAAGTCACCAACAATGTTCACAATACAAGCAATTAACACAAATAATAGAGGGGATTTTGAATCACCAAGACCTCTAAATACTGCAGAAATCGTATTGTACGCTGTGATCAATAAAAATCCACCACCACAAATACGAACATATTGAACGGTTAAATCTAATGCTTCTTCAGGTGCTTGCATTAGAATCGCTAAAGGTCTAGCAAATATCATTAAGGCAATGGTACAGATAATCGCAATCGTAGAAAATAACGCAATTGTAGCACCAATTAAGTTTCCTAATTTATCTTTTCTATCCATTCCGATATATCTTGAAATTAAAACTGTGACAGCCATCGCTAAACCTGAAACTACGAAGGTCGCAAAGTTCATGATATTAGAACCGGTAGAAATACCTGATAATCCAGATGTAGTTCCAAATTGTCCAACAACCATTAAGTCAACAGCACCATACATTGCTTGTAAGACGAGCGATCCTAAAATAGGAATCATAAATAAAATCATTTTTTTGAAAATAGAACCAGTTGTAAAATCATTATTCATTTCTTTTCCTCCATACTAATTGGGTCATTCATTAAATCTTCATATATTTCATCAATTGTAGAAATCATCAAATTAATTTTATTAATATTAAATTTGCTTAATCGTTTAGATAATTTTTTATAATATTTTTCTACGTATTGTTGATATAACTTAATTCCTAACTCTGTTAAAGAAATATAAACAACTCTTTTATCAGATGAACTTATTGTTTTTTTGATATATCCTAGTTCATCCATGTGTATCAAAGAACGTGTGATACTAGGCGTTGTTTGATGTAATGCTTTTGATAAATCACTAACTCGAACATCTCCTTCTTTGGATAATTGATAAATATAATCAATTAGTTTCAAATAAGAAGGTAATAATTCTTTTGGGAGTTGTGGTCGACTATTTGCTAACTTCTCTGCTTTTTCCAAAGCGTCGATTACTTTTTTTGCTTGTTTTTCTGTCATGTTTCCGCCTAAAAATTAATTACCGAAGATAATTAACATTGATAATTATAATGAAGTTCATTTGAATGTAAATAGTTTTTTTGAGGAAAGAAAAGGATGTCAATTACATAACATCCCTATATTCATTGAATAAATATATCTTTGATAGATTCTAAAAATTTTTTTGTTACATGATTTATATGATTATCTTTTTTCCAAATGATTGAAACAGTTGACGTTTTATTCTCGGATAGGTTTTTAATAATGATATTATTTGTAAATATAAATCTTTTGCATGATTCTGGTAATATCGCTACCCCTAAATTGTTTTCTACCATTACAATCGCATTCATGAGTGGTGAAAAACCACAAATAATATTGCTATTTAAATGTTCTTTTTCAAACCAGCCTGCTATTTCAGCAATACGTTGAGAGGGAACCATAATTTCTTCGCTCTCTAAATCTTCTAAAGATAATAATGCTTTTTTTATTTTTGCGAGACTGTGTTGTTTGTTTATTAAAACAATCCATTTTTCTTCTGAAATTTTCCATGAATTAAACTTTTTATTATCAAAAGGTTCTCTTACTATTGCTAGATCAATTAAGCCTTTATCTAATCTTTCAATAACATCATTGGAATTTCCTGACCATAAATTATATTTAACGTTTGGATATTTATTTTTAAAATCGGAAATCCATTGAGGTAAATAGATGTTACCTACTGTTTCGATGGAGCCGATATATAAAGTTCCATTAACTTCAGATTGCATTTCGTTAATTTGTTTTTTTGTTTTCTCTGTTAGCGCTAATATCTGTTTTACTTGTTGTTTAAAAAAGATCCCTTCTTCTGTAATATGTAGTCTTTTCTTTTCACGTGAAAAAAGTTGGACACCAAGTTCTTCTTCAAGGTTATGAAGCTGTCTTGTTAAGTGTGGCTGTGCAATATGCAAGTCTTGAGCAGCTTTTGTTATATTTTGATATTCTGCAATTTTCAAAAAATTTGATAAAACTTCGAAATCCATCTTATTCTTCTATTCCTAATACTTCGAAAATGTGATCAACACTGATTTTCCCAATCCTATCAAGCGCTTCTTCAGTGCTTCCTCCAATATGTAAAGTTGAAATAAAATTATCAAGACTTAAAAGTGGATTATCACTAGTTACTGGTTGCTGTTCGAAAACATCCATAGCAGCAGCTTTTATTTTATTTGTGACAAGTGCTTCATATAAAGCATTTTCGTCAACAATCCCACCACGGGCAGTATTGATTAGTAATAAATTTTTTTTTGCATGATCAAATATATTTTTGTCGATCATATGCTTAGTTGATTCAGTAAGTGGAACATGAATACTAATAATATCAGAAAGACTAAATAGTTCTTCTAAAGAATCTATTTTATGAAAGCCTAATTCATTACATTTAGCTGTATCTAAATGAGGATTATAAACTAAGATTTCATTCTGAAATGCTTCTTTCATGATTTTCGCTACACATTGAGCAATATGCCCACTTCCAACAAGACCAAGCGTTTTTCCTGATACTTCATTTCCTTCTGTTTCTGGTAAACCGAATTTTTGGAATTTTCCCTTTCTTACGCCGTTATTAATATAGGTTAATTTTCTGGATAAAGCAATGATAAAACCTACAGTAAGTTCTGCGACAGATTGTGCGTTTACTCCAGGTGTATTAGATACAGGAATTCCAGCTGCTTTAGCGGCAGATAGATCAATTCTTTCTAATCCTACTCCATGCATTTGTATTAATTTACAATTGACAGCTTTTTTTATCATTTCTTTTGTACAGTATTGTTGTCTAACGAAAATTACATCAATTTTTTCAGGATGTTCAAAATTATCAACGATATGAACTTTTGACTCTAATCTTTTTCTAGCGATAGGACTAATACGATCATTTAAATATACAGTTTTCATATTTTTCTCCGTTATACCTAATATAGTTTATGACTGAAGATAAAATACATAAAATACTATAAATACATATTTTTTATGCAAAAAAAGTATGTTATGTGAAACTTTATTTGAGAGAATATGTAATGTAAAAAAGATATCTTTACATTTATTAAAAGGCTATATTAGCAATTTGGTGACAAAACATGTTTACTGTACCATTTTTGGTAC
>CAVESC010000148.1:0-4862 GCA_963618275.1 Bacteroidaceae bacterium | reverse complement strand
TTTCCAACATATTTATTTGGTCTTTTTCCTACATTTTTATTTTATCCTTTACAATATCCTGACGTTATATATGCATAAATATTTCTTCCATCTATATCATATTTAGGTAATTCTTGTTGTATAACATTATCATAATATTCAAAGATATTATTTTTTAAATAAAATATAGTTCCCATATATTTTTTATAAGTTATATTTTTTGGAGCTTTTTTTGATAAATAAAAATTTTTTATTTTATTTGGCTCTTTTAAAAAATAATCATTACTAAATTCAAAAGCAAAATAATTATCTTTTAAATGATACATTATAAAATATAAATAATTTTCCGATTTTTTCTCATTAGTCTTTCTATTATAAGTAAATGTATCCCCAATACGATCATTTCTCGATATTCCCAAAATATCTAATAAAGTTGTTTTTCCTACACCATTTTTACCAAAAAACATTGAGACATTGCTTACATTGTCACCGTAATAGTTATTAATTTTATCTTCATTTTTATTAATAATAAGCTCATTATTTTTTAACGATACTTTAAAGTTCGAAGAAAAATTAAACTCTTCGTCTTGAAATAATTCTCCATACTTACGAATATATAAATAAATCAGTTCCATATTATTTATACCTCTCTATTCCTTAATAACCTCATACAAATCCCCATTAGGAATAGTTTCTGATTCTACACCTAATCTTTTCAATGTTCTTTCCATTATTTCATTTGGCTTATCTTCATAATAAAAACAATAAAATTTAGCATCTTTGTTAATACAATTTAAGACTTCAAAATCAGCATCTCCCAATGAATGTCCTAAAACATATACTTCATCATATTTTTCTTTTTTAAGTCTTTCTTTTACACTTTTTCTTAATGGCAAAGTTTCTTTATTCTTTTTATCCAATAAATCAAACAGTTCATTTTCTTTTATAGTATTTGATTTTTTTATACTATTAAAAGTAGTAACATAATTTTGATTTAAATAATCATTACCATTTCCATCATCTATGTAATATTTCATTCGTTCTTGATAATCATATTTATCTTTACAAGGTATATCAGTTGGATAGGTATCATCTATTACTGTTTGTTTATATTCTTGTAATGATTCTGTACCTATAAAAATATCTTTGTTTTCTAAAAATCCATGAATATGAATTATATTATCAAAATGATATACTTCCTCTACTAATTTTGTATAATTAAAACTTATAACTAGATTCGTATCTTTTAAAATCTCAGCAACCTTTTTTGCAGGTTTCAACTTTCTTAATCTTGAAGGATTGCATTCTTTGTTCATATATATCAAAAAATTGTGTTCAAAATCATTTAGCAAATTAACATCATTTAATATTTTATTAAATTCATCATTGAAATAATCTGATTTATTGGGCGTAAAATAATTAATATCTTCACTATCATCAAATACAAATTCATCTATTTTATTTTCTAATTCTTCGCTTAAAAAGAAAGGATTTCTATCTTCCATCGTTTCTATTAACAAATTCTTAAAATTATCTTCTACATTATTCCAATCCGGCTCTTTATCTTGCCCTTTAAATCTTTCATATTTTATTGAATACTCTTTATTTGAGCCAATAAAATCATTAAACTTTGTTTTAAGTTTATGACCCAAATCAAAACCATTTCCTATAATAACTAGTCTTTTCATAACAACTATTCCCTTCAATATTTTAAAAACGAAATAAATTTTTATAACCTTATTTTATCGTCAACAAATATAATTTTCTTAGATAAAAACTATAAATAAATATTTTTATATTTGATTTAATTCTTAATCAATATATCTTTTTTTATATTAAGAAATCTTTCAGTATTATTTTTTGAATTAATAGCTAAATAATTAATTGCCCTTATAATGTCATATGTTGAATATCTAATATTCAATCTACTTTCAATTTCTGCAATCATTTCATGATTAATCGTATTATTATTAATAATAATTCCATAATCTCGTAACGTTTGTAAGATAATTTTTTGTTCATCAGTAAATGCCTCATAATTACGTATTCCTATAATCATTTTATTATATCTATCAATAAAATTTTTTATGCACTCTATTACATTTTTACCAAACATCCAATCAGAATATCTTTGAAATATTTCATATCCAATATTTGCGATTGGCACAATATAATTTTCTAATGACGAATATAAAAAGCGCATATAGTAATCCATTATTTCAGTATCTGTTTTTTTATTTCCCTTATTTTTTTTATCTTTAAATCTATAAAACTTAATTTTGTCATCATAAGTTTGCAAATATCTTTCCACATTTCCTTCATAATAGTAATACTGTAAAACGCCACATATACATTTAGAATCAATATAGGCCCATCTATACTCATCAAAAATTTTTACTGCAATATATGGCAAACTTGAAAAATTACTATATATTAAATCATTTTGTAATTCTTCTAATATTTTTGAAATAATATTTAAAGAAAAATGATATTTTTTTCTAATATTTTCATAAAATTCCTTTTCTATATTATATTTTTTGCATAATTGATCTATTGCGCTTTCATCATTACTTTGTTCTATTTCTTTTAATTCTTCATCCTTAGAAATTGATAAAGAAACCGTAATTTTATTTTTTGTCAACTCCTCAATATTTTCAGTAGAAAAGATATGTCCTATTGGATATACTCCTAGCCTTCCTGCTCTACCAATTGTATTCTTTAATAAGAGTCCTTGCATTTTTTTCGCTTTACAACTCATGTGTATAAACATATTTTTACAAGGTGTGTTAATTCCCTCTGATATAGATTGTGTTCCAAGCAATAAATTATAATTTTTATTACTAATAAATAAATTCATCATTTTATTTTGAATATATTTTGGCATTTGCCCATGATGAACTAAAATTCCTTTTTTTAATAATTTTATTACAGACCATTCTGGATGATATTCCCGTTCTAAAAATTCAATAAATTCATTATTATTTTCTTTAGAAATACTTTGAAAATTATCTATTGATTCATTAATATCATTTGGCGAATCAAAATACACAATTGTTTTATTATCACTTGCTTTTTCATAAACAACATTATAAAAATTAGATTTATCAATAACTTTATAAACCTTATCCACAGAATTATAATCATACTCTAATATTTGAAATTCATATTTTTCAAAACCTATAAAGTTAGCATTTGGCGACAAAAGAAATACTTTTTTACTTAAATTAATAATTGAATCCAAAAAAGTTTCCGATAGTTTATAGGCTCTTTGATTTTTTGTAGTTTCTTCTAGCTTGTATGCTTCATCAATAACAAATAAATCTATTTTTTCTACAATACTATTCCTTATTTCTAAATATTTCTCCTGAGTTCCAATAAATAATAATTTTGCATTTTTTTCATTCGTATCCATTGATGATTTTGTCCTATCAAAAATTCTGTAGTCAGAAAAAACTTGATTAGATTTAAATGAATTTTCTAATTCGTAAGCTAATGCATTCGTTGGAACAATATAGATAATATTTTTTGGTTTTGTTTTATAAATATACTCTTTAATAATTAATGTCTTACCAAATGAAGTCGGTGCTGATAAAATACATTTATTATATTTTTCTAAATTATTCAATGCTTCTTCTTGCTGAGGAGCAAAACATATTTTCTTGTCCAAAACATGCCCTACTTGTCTACATTCATTATTTATGTACATTATTTTTTCTGCTAATGATTTGCTTATATCTTCATTAAAATACGGCGTCAAATCATACATTCCTAATGCCAGATCACTAACCTTTTCCCCTTGATCTATTGCCATTAGTAAATCTTTTCTCTTATCATTATATTTATCCATTTGTCTTTCTCTCTCCTGCTAATTTCTTTCTATCTTCTTCTGCACGAGTTATAATTTTTTCAATTAGTTCCTTTTTATCATTAATTGGCAAATGAAATAAAAATACTTCATATTCACATTTTGATACATCTGTGTTTAACCTTTTATTTATATTATTTTTCAAATCATCAACAGAAAAGTAAAGATCATCATAAATATCTTCCTTTAAATATGTATCTATTCTTTTTAATGAATTATGTAAGACAAAACCCGCAAATATCAATTTTTGATGTACAAACTCTTGTAAAGATAATTCCATTATATTATTTGTATATAGATTTTTTATTATGATATTCTCTGATTCTTCATTGTATTCTGACTGTCTTTTAAAATTATCTATCTTATTTAGAATATTTTTATTTGTAAAGTCATCAATAATAGCATTAATACCACCATTAAAGCTTTTATAAAACTTTGCTTCACCTAGTACCAACACATTATTTTCTCTATCAAACATACAAGCATCCACACCACTATGTGTATCATTTAATGTATCCGTAACATCAATAATTCCTGTAGCAAGTTCATAATTATTAATATCTCTAAAAATAAGCGTCAACATTCCTTCTGCTAAAAAAGAATAAAAATTTTTATTTTGACTCAGTGAGTTTTGTACATATGTTGTTAAATCAGTGCTTCTATCATTAGGAATAAATCTATTAAGTATTAAATGCCTCATACGTGGATTTAATTTATTTTGCTGAAACATAAATTTTAAATTATCATCATCAAAAATTATATTTGGTAAATAGTTTTCTATCTCAAGTGGATCAAAAATAATATTATTAATTGCTACTAAGCCATAACTTGTAGAAATTATTTGCTTTTCAATTTTATTTTTTAAATAGAATTTATTCATACTATTTACTCCTCTTATAAGTTACTCTATTAGAACAATTATACATTTTCTAAAACCTATTATCTACTAATCTATGAAAATGAGTAAGCGTCAAATAAATAAGCGATTATAAATAATGGATGAATTCAATACAATAAG
>CAVESC010000147.1:0-4951 GCA_963618275.1 Bacteroidaceae bacterium | reverse complement strand
CTTACATTTTTTGTAAACCTCATAATCATCAAATCTTAACTTAATGACATTGGGCAAACGCCTTTTTTAATATGGTCTTACTGCACAAGTAAATCTACTTACATTAGAAGCAATTTTAACAACATCACCTGTTTGTGGTGCATGAATATATTGTCCACCACCAATATAGATACCTACATGTCCGCTTTTCCATAAGATATCTCCTGGTTGGGCTTGGCTTAATGGAATGATTGCTCCTGCATGTCCTTGAGAACCAGAATAGTGATCAAGTGAAACGCCAGCTTGAGCATAACACCACATAACTAATCCTGAACAGTCAAATGAATTAGGACCACTAGCTCCCCATACATAAGGACAACCTAATTTAGAATAAGCAGCAGCTACGACTGTTGAACCATACTTATTTGTAGTTGGAATATTTGTAGATGGTTTAATAGTTGTTGAACCACTACCACCAGATGAAGATGGTTGAGTTACAACTACAGAAGATAAGAAAGAATCTAATGAGTTTTGAGTATCAGAAACTTTAGATTTTTCACTTTCAGCAGCAGCTAAATCTTGTTTTTGTTTAGCTAATAAATCTTCATATTGTGATTGTAAAGCATATTGTTGGTTTTGTTGAGAAACAATATTTGCTTTTACTGTTTCAACAGTTGCTTTTTGAGATTCAACTTGTTTCTTTTCATCAGCTATTTTTTCTACTAATTCTTTATCAAATTGAGTGATTTCATTAACACTATCAATTCTTGAAAAGAAATCAGAGAAATTAGAAGCACCGAAAATAAATTCAATATAACTATTACTATTGTTGTATGATTGCATAGCATACATACGTTCTTTGACTTCGTTTTCTTTAGCAGTAATACTATCTTCTAATGATTTAATTGAACTTTCTAAATAGTTGATTTCTTGTTGTTTTTGTTCAATTTGGTTATTTAAATCAGCAATTTTAGAAACTACATCATCTAATGAACTTTGAGTATCTGAAATTTTAGATTTAGATTCATCAATAGAACTTTGTAATTGATTGTTTTTCTTTTTTAAATAAGAATTAAATTGTTTACAAGTATTATAATTACTATTAGATAAACTTTTACTAGAACAAAGTTTCATATATTTATTCTCTTGCCCTTCAAAGTTTACAGCATGAACCTGACTTGTAGAACAAAAAATTGATACTAACAAAGTAAAACAAATCATGGAGATAAAACTCTTTTTCATAACTATAATTCCTCCCGTAGCTATTATCTTATTTTTTTAACCAAAAGTAAATATAAACAACGATAATAATAACATTTTTGACATTATGACATATTTTATAATGAGGTGAATAATTTTGGTAAAACATGGAATTGATGTTTCTAAATTTCAAGGAGTGATTGATTGGCAAGAGGTTAAAAAACATATTGATTTTGCAATTATTAGATGTGGTTACGGAAGTAATCTTGAAAGCCAAGATGATCCTTTTTTTAAAAGAAATGCCGATGAATGTACGCGTTTAAAAATACCTTTTGGGGTTTATTTATATTCTTATGCAACCAATGAAAGAGAAGCTTTATCAGAAGCTGAGCACGTTTTAAGACTCGTAAAAGATTATCAAATGGCTTATCCGGTTTATTATGATTTAGAAGATAATAATACAACTGGAAGACAAAGTAATCAAACAATAGCAAATATTGCCCAAACGTTTGCGCAAAGACTTGAACAAGAAGGCTACTATGTAGGAATGTATGCATCATTATTTTGGTTTAGAACTAAACTTACAAGTCCTATCTTTAATGAATATACAAAATGGATTGCAAGATACAATGACGAACTTAATTATGATGGAGAATATGGAATGTGGCAATATAGTGCTACAGGAAATGTCTTAGGTATAGATACAATGGTTGATTTAAATTATGCTTATAAAGATTTTCCACAAATTATCGAAGAAGGCGGCTACAATAACTTTTCTAATACAAATCTAACAAGATATAAAATAGGAGATGAAGTAGAATTTCATCACGTCTTTTTAACAAGTGAATCCTCGCAACCTTTAATGCCATATCGTCATTTTGGAATTATTACAAGAATTGTCCAAGGGGCTAGAAATCCTTATCTTATAGGGCAAGATGCCGGTTGGGTCAATGATCAAGTGATAGAAAGAAAAATAAGGTATTTAAGTGCACCTGATTATAAAGGTAATAGTTTTACAGATGCATTACGTTCTATTCAAGAAGATGCTTCTTTCGCTAATAGAACAAAACTTGCTAGACTAAATGGAATAGATAATTATACAGGCTCCCAAAATCAAAATGATGAATTATTAAGATTGCTTAAAGATGGAAAATTAAGGACATAAAAAGAGCTTAGATTCTTTTTTCATAAGCTCTTCTTAAAGCACCGCTTTTTAAAGTAATTTCTCCGCAGTATTTAAAACCGTATTTTGTTAAAAAACTTTGCATAGAAAGATTATCATGATGTGTATCCATTCTTACACTATGATAATCTGGATACATAGCAACTGCTTGATCTAAAATTATAGAAGCTAATCCTTTTCCTTTATATTCATTATCAACAGCAATACGATGTACACATATATAAGGACAATTTAAAATCCATTTTCCTTCAATACGATTGTAAGCAGGTTCACCATGAATAGTCACCATACAAGTTCCTAAAATAATACCATCTTCTTCTAAAACATAGGCTTCATTATTTTCTATATCTTTTTCAATTGTTTCTTCATTAGGATATCCATCTTGCCATTGATCAATATCATTATTTTTGAAATAAGTTTTTGCTTGATTAATAATGTCAATGACGCGTGAAATATCTTCGATTTTCGTTGGTCTTAAAATCATTATTTTACCTCCCAAACAGACTTTCCTAAATGATATAGAGTTTTATGTTGTTTGTCAAATTGTTTTGTTTACAAATCAAAAGCATTTGTTATAATAGCTGTATAAAGAAGGAGGAAATAAAATGGTACTTGATCAAATCAAAGAAATTTTAAAAGATACAATGGATATAGATGAATCAAAAATTACTTTAGATGCTAAATTAAAAGAAGATTTAGAATTAGATTCATTAGATTCAGTTGAATTAATCATGTCAGCAGAAGAAGAATTTGGAATTGAAATTCCAGATGAAGATGTTATGAATTTTAAAACAGTAAACGATATTGTAAACTATATCGAAGAACATAAATAAAAGCTATAACAGCAAAATTGCTTGTTATAGCTTTTTTTCACATTATTCTAAAATATATTTATTCATAAGTGTTTTATTCTTTTCTAAACATTTAAATAAGAATGCTCCAATAATTAACACAATAAATTCACCAATGAAAACATAGAATGCATTAATCATAAATGGTAATTCTAGAGCTAAATAAAGTTCTAAACCAACGATTAATCCATTAATGACCCCACCAATTAAAGCACCGGCAAAAACATTTTTAACATAATACATACCAAGACATGCTATTAAAGTAGCAGCTGTTCCAAAACAAATATCATATAGTCCCATTGGAGATGCAAGATTTGCAAGTAAACATCCAATTGTAAGTCCTGGAATAAATTTCTTGTTGTAACATGCAAGTAAGACAATAATTTCAGTTAAACGCATTTGCACTGCTCCATAAGCAATAGGTGAAATTAAAATTGTCAAAACTGCATAAGCAGCACCAATCATGGCATTCATTACAATTAATTGTACCTTTTTATTATTCATTTGTAGTCCTCCTCTTCTAAAGTACAGTTAGAAGCCAGATAAAATAAAAAAGATGACAGAGCCATCTTCATTACTTATCCTTAGTTTTTTATACTGGGTTTGGCTCTCGAACCAGTCTTTGACATTATACTAAAACGAGTAGTGAAAATCAATATATTTTAATTTATAATAAGGATAAGGAGATGATGATTATGTTATGTCCAAAATGCCATAGTCGATTAGCCAAAGGTGCAAAATATTGTAGTGCTTGTGGAGAAAAAATATATCAAGAAGACCAAATAGAAGAAGTAGGTTCAAGAGTTAAAAATAGAGAAAATCGTAAAAAAGCAGCTCGCAAAAAAACACGTATTATTATTTTAGGTATTATTGCAATAATTATTGTAATATCAATGTTAGGATTTGTTATCTTTTTTAAAGGAAATAAACCTACTTATTCTCCAGATAATCTGGTAAGCCAAAATGTTGAAAAACCATTACATTTGGAAAAAAGTAAAATCACCTTAAATATAGGAGAAGAATATACAATCAAAGCCAACTTAACATGTACTTATCTATCTAAAAACACAAATATCTGTACAGTAGATCAAACAGGTAAAATTAAAGCAATAGCCTCTGGAAAAACAAAAGTTATATGTAAAAGTAAAACTGGAAAAGAAAAAGCAGTTCAAGTTATTGTAAGTGAAAAAATAGAAACAACTATTAATGATAATGAATATATTTTTCCACATAGTGATACGCAATTGCTTACAGAAGCAGATTTAGAAAATAAAGATGATGTTAAGTTACGCTTAGGACTTAATGAAATTTATGCAAGGCATCATTGTACATTTAAAACACCTGAAATTGTAGAGTATTTTAAATCTAAAAGCTGGTATAGTGCAGATGAAAATTTAACTTCAGAAATGATGAATAATAATATGTCACAATATTTTAATGAAATTGAATTAAAGAATATTTCTTTCATCCAAAAGCATCGATGAAAATAATTTTCAAGGACTTATTTATAAATAAAAAAACATATGAAAATAGCTATCAAAATTAATAAATTTCATTTTCAATTCATAAAAGATATGTAAAATGAAAGTGTAATCAAAAGAGATTATAGTCATTCTTCTCTTAGATATTTTTTTGACAACTATATTCATTGAATGACATAGAAAAGTAGACGACGCCCGTTTGCCAATGTCATTAAGTTAAGGCGACATTGTATAAACGACAGTTTTATTTATGTTAA
>CAVESC010000146.1:0-5246 GCA_963618275.1 Bacteroidaceae bacterium | reverse complement strand
AGGCTTACATTTTTTGTAAACCTCATAATCATCAAATCTTAACTTAATGACATTGAGCTTCGGCTTTCTTTTTTTATTTCCAACATTTGGAAATGATTTCTACCTTTTGGAAATCAAAAAACAAACAAGCTATTCATTTGTTATAATTTTTCTATCTTGGAGGACTGTTTATGAGAAAAAATAAAACAAGAAATAAAAAAAGCAATAAAAACAGAAATAATATGGATATCATTGAAACACGTGTTAGAAGATTTGTAGCTATGATTATCGATTGGTATCTTACTAACATGTTTGCTGTTATCCCTATTACCTTCTATTTAAGAGGAAATGACTACTTGAAACCTTACATGTTTGATCTAACACACTATGATTTTTCTATAGGTCTTGCTTTAGGCCTTTATGGTATTTTGATTGGTATTATTTACTATGTATTTATTCCAACATATCTTTTTAAAGGACAAACACTTGGTAAAAAGATATGTAAAATCAAAATCATCAAAGAAAATAATGAATCAATCAATTTGAAAGATATGATGCTAAGAGAGCTTCTTGGAGCATCCTTACTTGAAGGTGGAATGATTATCATCCCAACCTATATAAGAAAGATACTTCCATTATTTAAACTTTCAATGATCGTTGATCCTTTAAAATATATTGCCTATGCTTTAACTATTGGTTCAATTATCTATGCTTATTTTCAAGCAAATACACAATCTTTTCATGATAAAGTAGCTAAAACTATTGTTGTTAAACAATAATTAACTATGGTATAATTATGCAAAATATACATAAAGGAGATTCTCCATGTTTAACCTAATAATTATACTTTTATCAACACTTAATGATGAACCAAAAGGTTCAAATAACTATAAAATAGCTAAATATATGATAGAAAATATGCGCGATTTAGAAGAATGTTCTCTCACAGATCTAGCTCAGGCTTGTTATGTATCAAATTCTAGTATTTCGCGCTTTTGTCGTGATATTGGGCTTAAAGATTTCAATGCATTAAAAAATCAAATCGCAAAATTTTCTGTTGAGTCTGCTCGCTTAAAAAGAAAGTTTGACTATGAAAAATATGAATCCTCCTCAATGGTTCAATCATATGTAAAAAATGTTATTTCCAATTTAAATTATTTCTTAGAAAATGATATTGAAAAACAAATCGATACACTTGTTCAAGAAATCAGTTCTTATCAGAAAATAGCCGCTTTTGGCTATATGCAATCTGAAAGCATTGCTTGTAATTTACAGTTTGATCTACAGACAAGTGGAAAACTTATCTTTTCTTGTTTTAATACCAAAGATCAGGCTGACTATATCGCCGACGCTGATGAAAATAATCTTATTATCATTTTTTCAGAGTCAGGAACCTATTTTGATCGTATTTTTCCAAGAGCCAAACCATTCAAAAGCAATAAAAGAAAGCCAAAAATATGTATGATCACTTCTGATCAGTCAATAGAATATCCATTTATCGATTTCTATATTCGTTATAACAGTAAAGGTGGCTATGCAAGTCATCCCTATCCATTACAGCTTATTTCTGATTTAATCTGTATCAAATATTCTGAAACTTTATAAATAATAAACAGGTTCACTACACATCAGTGAACCTGTTTATTTTTATATCGTAGGATTTAAAACTTTTTCAAGAAAGAAATTCCCATCTTCATAATCAACAATCATCGCCGTAGCATTATTTGGGAATTTAAAAGATTGTTGAAGTAATAATGATTTGATAAATCCATATAATGAACAGCCGTGCCCTACAATTAAAACTGTTTCATTATCATTACAATGCTCTATGATTTCTTGAAGCGCTTCATGATGTTTTAAAATAACATCATGAATGTCTTCTCCTTCATAAAGTCTGTAATCCATATCCAAATCTTCTAACCAGTCAGGCGATTCAATATTGAGTTTTCTTACAAGTTCTGTGGATATTCCTTCAAGTATTCCAAAATTAACTTCTTTGAAGCGCTCTTCATAAATTGGCTCAATTTCCTTTTTACTTAGAATAATATTTGCCGTTTGTACTGCCCTACCTAGTGGAGATGTGTAGACCTGATCTATTTGGTATTGTTCTAGCTGCTTTGAAATACTTTCAACTTGTTTGATCCCTACTTTTGACAAAGGAGAATCACACCAACCTTGTGTTAGATTGATTTCATTGAAATGTGTCTTTCCGTGTCTTACAAATATAAATCTCATGATAACTTACCTTTAAAACTAAAACGTAAGTGATGTTTTTCTTTATCTAACAAGAATTCATCATGTGTTTTAGCACCCCATGTATTATCACCTGCAATCCCCATTTGTTTTTCATTGATACATAAAACCGTTTGATAAACATTTGGAAGTTCATCTTTGTGTCGGGCATTTTCTAATTCATAAGGTGTATAGTGTAAAGCTGTAAATTCAAAGTCTTCACCTTTGACTGCTAGCTTTGTATTTTCACCAGTAACTGATAATTCTCTTACATGTGTTCTGTTACCACATTCTTGTGGATAAAGATAAGGTGTCAAATTATCTGTTACTTGATAGTTATATTTTCCAAGAAGTGCTCCTTTGTTTCGATCGATATAGTTTTCTTCTGGACCAAATCCATAATAATTTACTTCTTCCATATCTTTATATAATTGGAAGATAAGACCAAATACAGGCATTTCAATTTCAGAAATAACCGGTTGATAAGTCATGTCTACAATGATCTTACCATCACCATAGACTTCATAAACTAGATGTACTTTTTCATCTTGTAAATTTGGTAAGTCATAAGCATACTCAACCTTGCATGAACAGTCTCCTTTTGAAACACCAACAAACTCACATTTTGCATAAAGACTGGCAGTTAACCATTTGCTATAGCGATAACCATATTTATTTTCAACATCATTGTTTGTAGATGCTCTAAAGAAATTTGGTCTGACTGGTACTCTGATGTATTCTTGTTGATGATATCTATAAGATACCAAACCTTTTTGTTTTGAGAAAATGACATTGAAATCTTTTCCAACAACACCTACATTTAAGTAGTCTTCAACGATATCTACGTGTTTTGTTGTATGAATGTTATGTGTTTTATTTTTTACTTCATAGATATATTGTTGTTGTGCGTAGACTTCATTATTCTTTTTCAAATAAACTGTTACTGCACATTCTTGGTCTTGATCATTTACTTTAAATGGATTTTCAATAACAACTGAAGATAAAGGTTTACAATCTATTGTCATTGTTTTATTTTGAACAACGTTTCCATTGCATAACAGATCCATTTGTAATTGATATTCATTTAAATCAGTAAACAGATAATTATTGCTGATATGAATATCATTTTCATTAATTTTAAAATCTACATATTGATAGCAGTATTTGACTTCTTGCATCTTTGGTGTATTTGTACGGTCTGCAAAAACAATACCATTTCCACAGAAATCATAATCACTTGGTCTTTCACCAAAATCACCACCATAACATAACTTACCATCATGATATAATGCTTGATCGATGTAATCCCAGATGAATCCACCTTGATACAATGGATATTTCTTTTCTAAATCAATATATTTGAATAATGCTCCATTACTGTTTCCCATGGAATGGGCATATTCACATAAAATAAATGGTTTATCTTGATGCTTTTCTAAATATTTTTCAACATCAACTGCAAAAGTATACATTTGACTTTCAATATCACTTGTTTCATTGTAACGACGATCATGTGAAAGTCCTTCATAATGAATCAAACGAGAAGTATCTTTTTGTTTCATGAACTTAGACATTTCATAAAGATTTTTACCACCATAAGATTCATTTCCTAAAGACCAGATAATAATAGAAGGATGGTTTTTATCTCTTTCATACATTGAATTGGCACGATCTAAGATAATATCTAACCATTCAGGTTTATCATCTGGTAAGATATGAGCTTTATCAAAAAGTTCACTCCAAGTTCCATGTGTTTCAAGATTGACTTCATCAATCACATAAAGACCGTATTCATCGCATAAATCATAAACAAATGTTTGATTTGGATAATGACATGTACGTAAAGCATTGATATTATTGGCTTTCATATTCAAGATATCTTTTTTAGTATCTTCATAAGAAACTGTTCTTCCTGTCTTAGCTGAAAATTCATGACGGTTGACACCATGGAAAACGATTCTTTTACCATTGATACACATGATACCATCAATGATTTTAAATTCTCTAACACCCACATTATGTTGACTGCATTCAACTAAACCCTTTTCATCCATGATTTCTACGTATAATTGATAAAGATTTGGCTTTTCTGCAGACCATAAATGTGGATCATCCAATTCAAAATTGATTGAACTAATACAATCGTATCTTTCTTCTTGATCAACAACTTCATCTTTATATTTTAAAGTATAAATTGCTTTAAAATTGTGATTATTATTTTCAATCACTGGCGTTACTTCGATAGTTGCATGATCATAATTTTCATTTAAATGTGTCAAAATTTTAATATCTTTTAAATGAATATGAGGAACCATTTGAAGTTCAACATCTCTAAAGATACCTGAAAAACGCCAGAAATCTTGATCTTCTAACCAACTTCCACTACTAAAGCGATAAACATTAACAGCAATCTTATTTTCTCCATCAACAATTAAATCTGTAATATTAAAACTTGAAGGTGTAAAACTGTCTTCACTGTAGCCAACAAAAGTTCCATTGACCCATAAAGCCATTGCTGATTCAACACCATGAAAAGTAATATAAGTATCAACATTATCTTTGATTACTGAACTGTCAAAGTATGTAACATAGCTTCCAATTGGATTTTTATCAGGAATTTCCCCAGGAATGATTTGTTGTGTTCCAGACCAAGGATAGATTTGATTGACATACATTGGTTTTCCGTATCCTTGTAATTGAATATGACCTGGTACTTTGATTTCATCCCAGTTATCTACACAATAATCTTTGTTGGAAAATTCAGATATCAATTGATTAAATCCTGTTGCATAATGAAATTTCCAGCTCCCATTTAATGAATAATTGAAACTGCTTTGTTTTTTTTGTAATTCTTTAGTGCTTGCATATCTATGAATTGATGCTGTTGCACTTAAACGATTGACATTAAAAATTTTTGGATCTTTGACCCATTCATTTTTCATTTCCATTCTTCTTTCCTCCTAAATATATCTTAACTGAGCTTAAAAGAAATAGAAATGGAACAAAGTATAATCTATGGTAAAAAAGTATAAATA
>CAVESC010000145.1:0-5278 GCA_963618275.1 Bacteroidaceae bacterium | reverse complement strand
TTAATATCTACTGTAGCAATCCTATCTTTTTTAGTACGAGGATCATATCTTTTTAGTTGAACTGCATTTTTTGCAACTGAACTCTTTTCATCTAACTCTTCTTCGGTGAAAATATTAGCAATATGTCTAGAAATAGTTGACTTATTTTTATTAAAAAGTCTACTCATTTGATCTAGTGTTAACCATACTGTTTCACCATTAGAAGAAACATTGACATCTAATACAAAATTACCATCTTTGAACTGTACTACTTCATTTTTTTCAATCAAATCAATCATAAAAATACCATCCTTTCCTTTTGTTTAAGAAACAATTTTTGCTTCTTTAAACGATAGTAACATGGTATTTTTAGGTTGTCATTGGACAGATTGTCCACTGGTATTAAGCATCATAAAAACACTACGTAGATGTAGTGTTTTAAGATGAATTTTTAATTATTATGTTTTAGATTTTGTGATGACCAAAGACTTCATTATGTATATCTTCCATTTCATAATCAATATCGGTAATGCTTTTAGCACAATTTGATAAACGATTACGAATATCATCAGAAATTTCTTTATCATTTTTATAACGTAAATGATGTTCTAATGTTGCCCAAAAGTCCATCGCAATAGTACGAATTTGTATTTCTACAGGAACCATTACTTTTTCATTCGCTAAATAAACAGGAACTTCTACAACAAGATGTAAACTACGATAACCATTTTCTTTAGGATTTTTAATATAATCTTTAATTTTTAATAAATGAATATCATCTTGTCTTAAAAGAAGATCAGACATACGATAAATATCTTTAATATAATGACAAATCACACGTATACCAGCAATATCTTCAATATTTCCTTTAATTGATGAAACTTCTACAGGAAGATTTCTTCTTTTCATTTTTTCAACAACACTATGGGGAGATTTTAAACGCCATTCCATATGATGAATAGGATTATGATCAAAACGATGATGAAATTCATCATCTAAAATTTCTAATTTTGTTCTTACTTCCTTAATACCTGCTAAATACTTTTGTTCAACGTTGACATATTCATGATAAAAATCTAAATGGTCTTTCGCAAAGAAAAAATCATTCATTTCACTTTTTATTTCTTTTTGCATGATACGACTCATAAAAGTTCACTCCTTATGTTTATTTTTATTATAAACGAACATAATGAACTTGAGGTGAAGTTTATGAAAAAAATCATTATTTTTCTTTTAATTATGATGAATTTAACAAGCGTTTGTGCAGTAAATGAAACTCCAAGGTATAAGATCATTAGTTCTTCTTATCAACAAGAAGATATTGATGAAATGTACAAAGTAAAAGATCAACTCCTTTTAAATTATAAAAAATGGGTCAAAGGTGTTGATGATGTTTATCAAGTTTTAGCAGATCATCAAGATGATTTTAATGCAAAATATTATAATGGCCTTTATACGATTGTATTAGGTGAAGGTAAAGGTAAATCTTTAGAAGGGAAATTACAGGTTTCTTATTGTACGTCAAGTAAGGAAATTAAAAAGAAATCTTGGTTGATTAAGATGTTTTCTTAATGGTGTGTACTAATAATTATTAAGTTTGTACATACTATTATAAGGAAAGAGGTGAAGTCATTGTTGAGAGAATTTGATGAACAAGCACAAAAGGCGATTGTGGTAGCTGAAAGTTTATCTTTTGATTTTGGTCATCAAAATGTTGGAAGTGAACATTTATTGCTTTCATTATTAAAGATTCATGATAATCAATTAAAAAGATTATTACAAAAATATGATGTCAATGATGCAGTTGTAGAAGAAGATATAAAAAGGTTGTTTGGCACAAATGATGATCAACCTTTTTATATGGAATATAGTCAAAGTGTAAAAAGAATATTAGAAAGAAGTATTGAATACGCTAAAGATAAAAATCAAGATCAAGTGACTTTAAATATCTTAATTATTTCTTTATTAAAAGAAAAAGAATCAGTTGCTTATGAAATATTACAAAAATATCATGTAGATGTAGAAGAAGTTATTTATTTGTTGCAAGAAAAATCTGCTTTTGAAACACCATTAGATCAAATATCAACACTTGTCAATATTAATAAAAAAGTAAAGACTAAAAAATATAAAATTATTGGTAGAGAAAATGAAATTGATCAAGTATGTACTATTTTATCTAAAAAGGAAAAAAATAATGTTTTGATTATTGGTGAAGCGGGTGTTGGTAAGTCAGCTTTAGTAGAAAAACTAGCAATGATGATCAATCAAGGAAAAGTAGTAGATTCTTTGAAGAATAAGATTATTTATGAACTTTCTTTATCTTCACTGGTTGCAGGTACAAAGTATCGTGGTGAATTTGAAGAGAAGTTTAAAAAGATTATTGATAAAGTAAAAGATTTGGATAATGTAATTATTTTTATTGATGAAATTCATAATGTTATTGGGGCTGGTGGAGCTGAAGGAGCAATCGATGCTTCTAATATTTTAAAGCCTTATCTTGCTAGAAAAGATATGACAGTTATTGGCGCTACAACTATTGATGAATATTATAAACATTTTGAAAAAGATCATGCGATGAATAGAAGGTTTTCTATTGTTACTTTAAAAGAAAATACAAAAGAGGAAACATTAGAAATATTAAAAGGAATTAAAGGTTATTATGAAAGTTATCATCAAATTACAATAGATAATACACTTTTAAAAGAATTAATAGAATTAGTAGATTGTCATATTAAAAATAGAACGTATCCTGATAAAGCGATTGATATCTTAGATTTATCATGTGTTAAGGCTAAATTTTATCATGAAAAAGAACTTACAAAGAATAGAGTTATTGAAACAATTGAAAAGTATTTAAATATTACAATTCATCATCAAATGGATTATCAAAAATTAGAAAAACAATTAAATAAAACTATTTTAGGTCAAGAAAAAGGAATTCATCAGATTGTTGAAACATTTCAACATAAACAATTACCTATCTCCTTTTTTATTTATGGACCAACAAGTTGTGGTAAAACATTAACGGCTAAATCCTTAGCTAAATATCTAAATTATCATTATTTAAAATTAGATATGAATCAATATCAAGAAAGCCATTCCCTTTATAAACTTCTAGAAACATATCATGAAAAACCAAGTCTTCTTTTATCAACTTTACAAAGTTATCCACATACTGTTTTATTATTAGATCATATTGATCAAGCATGTGAAGACATTATTCATTTGTTTTCACAAATCTTAGATGATGGTTATTATGAAGATCAAGCTAAAAGAAAGATTAGTTTTGAAAATGTTGTTTTTATAATGAGTCAAACATGTACGTCACGTTGTTGTATGGGATTTAAAAAGAGTAGACAAACTAAATATTTAAAACATGAATTGTTTGATAAGGTTGATCAAACAATTGAATATCAACCTTTATCTAAAGAAATAATAGAAAAGATTATTCATTTACATGAACATATTTCTATTGAGAAAATACACAATTTATTAAAAGAAGAACATGTTCCAATTAATCTATCTAAAATGATGAAACAAATTAAACAAATGTCCTAAATAAGGGCATTTTTTGTATTTTGTTTACATTAAAATCAATAAAATAATAATACTTTGAAAATAAAATACATTTCCTCTAACAACTCTAGCTTCATGATATAATGACAGTATAATAATCATGAAAATAATGGAGGAAGAAAAGATGACTATTAAATTACCTAAAGATTTCTTTTTTGGTGCAGCAATGTCAGGGCCTCAAACAGAAGGTGCCTGGAATGTAGGTGGAAGATTACGTTCTTATTGGGATATGTATTCTGATCAAGAAATTAATGCTTTCTTTAATAATGTGGGATCATACGTTGGAAATGATATGTACCATAAATATGAAGAAGATATTAAATTATTAAAAAGTTTAAATTTTAAATCATTTAGAACTTCTATGCAATGGACACGTTTATTAGATCAAGATGGTAAATTAAATCCAGAAGGTGCCGCTTGGTATCATAAATTAATCGATTGTGCAAATGAAAATGGAATTGATATTTTCATGAATATGTACCATTTCGATATGCCTGAATATTTAGTAAAACGTGGTGGATGGCAAAATAGAGAAGTTGTTGAAGCTTATGCCAACTTTGTGAAAATTGCAATGGAAGAATTTGGTGATAAAGTAAAATATTGGTTTACTTTCAATGAACCAATCGTAGAACCAGAACAACAATTCTTACATGGTGTTTGGTATCCATATCAAAAAGATTTTAAACAATCAATCAATGTACAATATAATATTACATTAGCTCACTGTCTTGCAGTAGCAAACTTTAGAAAATTAAAAGCAGAAGGAAAACTTTGTGAAGGTGCTAAAATTGGGATGATCAACTGTTTTGCTCCACCTTATACAAAAGAAAATCCATTTCCTGAAGATTTAGAAGCCGTACGTATGACTGATGGATTACACAATAGATGGTGGTTAGATGTTGTTGCTCATGGACATTTACCACAAGATGTTTTAGATACAGTTGAAAATGATTGGAAAGTAGAAATCAATCGTCGTCCTGGAGATGAAGCTATCTTAGCTCAAGGTAAAGTAGATTGGTTAGGATTTAACTATTATCAACCAACTCGTGTACAAGCTCCTGATAGTAAATTTGATGAAAATGGTTTACCATGTATTTTTAAACCATATATCTGGCCTGAAAGAAAAATGAATGTTTATCGTGGATGGGAAATTTATCCAAAGGGAATTTATGATTTTGGTATGAAAATTAAAAAAGAATGTCCTGATTTACCTTTCTTTATTTCTGAAAATGGAATGGGTGTTGAAGGTGAAGAAAAATACATGGATGAAAATGGAACAGTTCAAGATGATTATCGTATTGAATTTGTAAGAGATCACTTAGAATGGATTGCGAAAGCAATTGAAGATGGCGCTAACTGTTTAGGATATCATTATTGGGGTGTTATTGATAACTGGTCATGGTGCAATGCTTTTAAAAATAGATATGGATTTATTCGTGTGTGCTTAGATGATGGTTATAAACGTAAAGAAAAGAAATCAGCTGCATGGATTAGAGAAGTTGCTAGAACAAACGAATTTGAATAGTCATAAGGTGTCTACCAAGCGTAGGCACTTTTATTTTTTCTATAAGAAATGTAATTAAATTAAAGAAGTTATGAAAATGATTTATCATAAATACATATAGAAAAATGCGGGACATTAAATATAAATTATTTTATATTTAATGTTTTTTTGCGGAAATTGGAGGTTTGAGCACTTTTTCAAATGCGGAAATTGGAGGTT
>CAVESC010000144.1:0-5369 GCA_963618275.1 Bacteroidaceae bacterium | reverse complement strand
TTAATGATAAAACTTTTTGAATTCATAGTAAAGGCAACCTTGTCTAACATAGCCACATTTGTGCTGTTTTTTATATTTTTTTAAAAAGGAATTGTATTTAAAAAAAAATCATGTATAATGTTGGCAATTTGGGAAAAATTAGGAGGACGATTATGAAACAAAGCAGTGGAAAGCAATTAGCTAAGAAAATGCTGATCGCATTGATTTGTGGTTTAATTGCTGGATTTGGTTGTATTTTACTTAGAGAGCATTTGAATTCTAGTGGTCAAGGTGACCTATGGAAAACGATTAACAATATCTTTTTCCAAGATATTACAGCGGAAGGTGCTACAAGTGCCATCGGTATTTTCTATATTATCGGTCAATTATTTGTTAATTCGTTGCAGTTAATTATTGTACCAATGGTATTTGTTTCTATTACACTTGCTATTTGTACAATTACTGATACTAAAAAATTAGGAAGAATTTCTTCTAAAACAATTTTAACTTTTTTTACAACAACAGTATGTGCTTTAATTTTTGCAGGTATTGTAAGTACAGTTATTTATCATTTAGGATTATTTAATTCAGTGGATGCCGGAAAGATTACTGTTCAACAAGGAGCTACAGGATCTAATCCGTTAAATATTATTGTATCAATTATTCCAAACAATTTTGTAAGTGCCTTTACAACAAATGGAAATGTCTTAGCAATTGTATTTTTAGCAGTTGTTACTGGTCTTGCAATGAATACACTTGAAGATCAAACAAAAACATTAAAAAAAGTATTTGAAGAAGTTTCAAAAATTATTAGTTTATTTTTAACATTTGTAATTAATAAATTTGCGCCATATGCTATCTTTTGTTTACTTACAAGAACATTTGCAATTTATGGAATTGATTCATTAAAACCAGCATTAGCATATGTTATAACAGTTATTATTGCCTTATTTGCTTATTTATTTATCGCTTATCCAATTTATTTAATGACAATGGCTAGAGTTAATCCAAAACCATTTATGAAAAAGGCTGCAAAAGTTGCTTTATTTGGTTTTTCAACTTCATCATCAGCTGCTACGTTGCCATTAAATAGAAAAACAACAGTAGAAGAATTAGGAGTACATGATCAAATTGCATCATTTGTTTTACCATTAGGAATGACAGTTAATATGGATGGAACAGCAATTATGCAAGTTATTGCTGCAATGTTTGTTGCTGTAAGTTCAGGATATAAAGTTACATTTATGTCAATGGCTATCATTGCTGTTCTTGCTTTAATTGCTTCTATTGGAACACCAGCTGCACCAGGGGCAGGAGCAGTGATCTTATTTACTATTTTAACAGGTATGGGATATACTAATGATGCAGCATTACTTGCTTATTCATTGATTCTAGCAATTAATAGACCGATTGAAATGTTAGTAACATCTTTAAATGTTACAGGAGATGCAGCAACATCCGTAATTGTTGCTAAAAAAGAACAAATGTTAGATGAAGAAATCTATCATAGCTAAAAATTTATTCATTGAATAAATAAAAACGAGATTATGTTGCATAATCTCGTTTATTTTCTTTAGAGTGGAAAGGAATTGTTATTTTCTAAAGATTTTCTTTTTTTCTTTTATAAACAAGTACCATCATACCTGCTAAACCAATAAATAATGTCATGATATAAGCAGCGATAGATGTTTGATCACCAGTTTTTACTTTATCATTAGTATTATCTTTTTTATCTGATTTATCTGATGTGCTTGTATTTACTTTATCTTCAGTATCTTGACTAGGTGTATTGTCTTTTTTATCATCTACATCATCATCTTTTGCTTCAACATCCCATAAGTAATCTTTAGCAAAATTAGTAAATGATTCACGCCATACATACCAGTCATGAGAACCTAATAATAAATCAAAATCGTATTTAACACCTAATTCATCATATAACTTCATATAATCAACAGAGCTAATACCTAAATCATTATTATAAGCCATATCGATATTACCAGCAGTTAAATATAATACAGCATCATTTAATGCATCTACATCATAATGTGTTTTATCTAAATCAGTAGAACCACCAGAGAATGATCCAAAATATCCAAATTCTTTAGGATAAGTTTTAGCCATTTGATTTGTAGTCATAGAACCCATAGATAAACCACAGAATGCTCTATCTTTAGCGTTTTTAGAAACGCTGTAATTTTCTTCTACATAAGGAATGATATGATCAATAACATTTGGAAGAACTTTATCGTAATCCCAACCAAAATAAGTATTATTCATAGTAACCACGATAGTATCAGCAATTTCACCATTAGCAATTAAATTATCCATAATATTTGGTACTGAACCGATTGTCATCCATTCATTTTCATTACCGCCACCACCATGTGATACATAAATAGTTTTATATGTTTTATTTTTATCATATCCATAAGGAGTATAAACACCAATATATTGAGTTGTTCCATCAATAGCAGTATATTCTTTATATTCTACATTACCTTTTTTATCAGCTCTTGGATAAATATATTCTTGTCCTTTAGTTTCACCACTATTTCCAACATAGAATAAGCTCCATCCAGCATCGCTTCCAGAAGGACTCTTTTCTGGTAAGTTAGCAGGATCATATGTTTTAATAGCTGTTTCTTCATTTTCATATGTTACATAATATGCATAGAAATATTGATTTGCTGGAACAGGAATTGTTACTTGGAATAATTCGTCAGTAATTTCTGTCATTTCATAAGGAATCATAGCGTTAGTTTGTGTACTTGAACTTCCAGCAAACATACCTTTTTCATAATGATAAGCATCATAACAAGGAATACTTGAATTATCTGCTGCTCCTTTGTAATTTCCAACTTCACTTTCTTTATAGAATTGGAAACCACCTTGAACATTTACAGAAACGGCATTTCTTTTATCTGTATCTTTATAAACAAATGTTGCTGTATAATCAGCATCCCAATCAGGATTTGTATTTTTTTCAACAGTTACACCTGGTTGATATTTTAATGTAAGATCTTGTGCATCCCATAAGAAGTCTTTAGTGAATGTAGTAAGTTCATCACGCCATACACCCCAATCATGAGCTCCACCTTTTGTATCAAAAGTATAATTAACACCTAATTGATCTAATTTATCTCTTAAACCATTAGTTGTTCTATCATTTTCTTGACCATAGCTATTATTCATTAATGCCATATCAACATTACCAGCAGTTAAATAGATTGTAACATCTTTTAATAAATCAACATCTTTAACTGTTGCACCAACGTTAGCTCCAGAGAAACATCCATAATAGCTAAATAAATCTGTATAAGATTGCATAATTGTAGATGTAGTCATAGAACCCATAGATAAACCACATAACGCTCTATCTTTAACGCTCATTGATACATTGTAATTTTTTTCAACAAATGGAATAATATTTTCTTTAAAGTTTTTAGCGATTGTATCGTAATCCCATTTAAAATATGTATTATCCATTGTAACAACAACAGCTTGGCTTACTTCACCTTCAGCCATTAAGTTATCCATGATGTTTGGAACTGAACCAATTCCCATCCATTCAGCTTCGTTTCCGCCACCACCATGAGAAATGTAAATTGTTTTATAAACTTTTGAATCATCATAACCAGCAGGTAAATAAATTCCTAATGGTTGTTTAGTTCCATCAGTTGCTGTATATGTAGTATAAGAATATGTTCCTTTTTGATCTTTTCTTGCATAGATTTTTTCTTGACCTTTAGTAGTATTACTTTCATCACCTACATAAACTAAACTATGACCAGAATCATGATCATTTAATTTATTTTTTGGTGATGGATTTGCTGGATCTTGGATTGTTACTTTACTTCCATCAGCATAAGTAACAGTGTAGTCATAGTAATAAAGATTACCAGGAACAGGTAATGTAACTTCGAATCTTTCATCTTCAACTTCAGTTAGTTTATATGATTGACTATCACCATTTAATCCATAGCCGGTATTAAACATACCATCTTTGTAATTAAATACATCATAAACTTTCGCTTTTGATGCATCTCCTGTATTGATGAAGTTTTGAACTGCTGGATCGTCATATGAATAGAATTGTAAGTTTCCACTTACTGTAACGTCAACAGCATCTCTTTCATCAGTGTCTTCGTAGACAAATGTTGCTTGATAGTCTGCATCAGATTTACCAGTACTGTTTTTTTCAACTGTTACGCCTGGTTGATATTGTGTTAAGGCATTAACAATGAATTGATGAGGAGTACTAGTAAAAACTAAAGCAGAAGCCATCATTAAAGAAAGTGCTTTTTTTGAATTTTTCATATTGTAGTTTTTCCTCCTTTTCCTTCCCTAAAATAATTATATTTCGATAAAAAAACACTTACAATTATCTAAAAAGAAAGCGCTTTACAAAATATGTAAAGCGATGTCAAATAATGTGATAAAATAGTTCAGATAATAACCTACTTAAGTAAGGTAAGGAATAATAACCATCATTTATACTGTTTTCTATACCATAAATATAGAGAATATCTGCAAAGTCTTTTAGGTGACTTTTTTCTTGGGCAAAACAAATAGTAAAAATATTTTTATTTTTGATTTGCTTTAAAATATTTTCTCGTTGTCCAGGAAACCAATCATGATATAAATCAATATATAATACAGTATCCTCTTCATTTAAGAAGTTAATAAAAGAATTATTTTTATCACCAATATTTACTAATTGAGTAGGAATATCATTTACAAGTAAATCTAATTGAAGGGTATAGAAATCAGCCAATTCATGACTATCACCTAAAATAATAACATGTTGACTGTATTTGAGTCGTTGAATGATTTGTTTTAATAAATCAATGTTTAAATTGATTTTTGTTTGTTGAAGATTATTTATAGCATCATCATATAATTGATCTGATAGAGATTGATTTGTTTTTCTCATAAAGCGTTGAGTATGAGAAATCAAACGATGCATTTTAACGTTATTATTAAATGCCATCATGCAGTTTTTATATTCTTGAAAGTTTTGGAAACCACATTTATTAATAAAACGACTTACAGAGGCTGTTGAAATATTGGCTTCTAAAGATACTTTTTCAAGGGTGATATCTTGTATATTTTCAATATTGTTCATTAAAACACGGGCTATATTATATTCATTATTATTAAGTAATTTTTCATTACATATTTTTATAAAACTAAAACATTTGTTGATATCCATTCTTTTTCCTCCAATAATATATCATTATTTTAAATGTAAACTCTTTCAAAATCAATAAATGTATTTTTATCTAAAACTTACCTTAACAAAGAAAAAGTAAATGTGTATAATGACACAGGGTGAGTAGGTTCGAAAACTTAGAGAGAAATAAGTGATAATTTTGGTAGAAAAAATG
>CAVESC010000143.1:0-5579 GCA_963618275.1 Bacteroidaceae bacterium | reverse complement strand
TTGTTTTTAAGTCGTCTTTTTTTTCGTAAAAATGTTGATTTTATTTATACACTTCTTCCCTTCTAAATTGTTATTTGTGATAAGATATCAAATACTTCTTTTTCATCTTTAGCTTCAATTAATGATTTTCTAAATTCATCATCAATCAATTTTCTTGAAATATTAGCTAAGATTTTCATATGAATCTTATCTTTATTATGTTCTGGAACACCAATCATAAATATTATTCTTACTGAATTTTGATCCCATATAATTGGATCTTTCACTCTACCAAATACCACAAATGGATCTTTCACTGTATCGCTTTGACCATGAGGTATAGCTACCTCATAACCTAAAGCTGTTGAATATTCTTTTTCTCTTTTTAATACAGCATCGATATATTCTTGTTGGTTTTCAAGTCTACCTTGATCGAATGCTTTTTTGGCTAGAGTAGAAATAATTGTTTCTTTATCTCCTGTTAAATCTAGTAAGATAAGATCTTTATCAATCACCATTTCCTATCCCTCCGTTCCTTACACCTATATATTAGCAACCCCCCATGTTCTTGAATATAACAAAGAATTGCAAAAAAAAAGTGCACATCTTGGTATACTATTTTTGCAAAAAAATAAACACCTTATCTGTACACAAAAAAAAGACTTCACTATTCAGCGAAGCCTTCTTCTAATAATTCTTTTTCAATCTTTTCTTCCTCAACACCATTTGTAGAAGAAAATAAAACTCTAAATAAATATCTCGCAATTGGTCCAACAATAAACAATTGAACAGGTAAAGCCATGATAAAATTACGACAATAAGTCATTAAATAATTAGGAATAAATTGACTATCAAAACCATAACCATGATAAACTCCTAAAATACTTGCAAGTGCCACTTGACTAATCACCGTAAATACTTGAATCATCAAAACAATAATGATTCCGCGATCTGTTGGTTGAACAATTTTAAAAGCAAAATACTTTGCCACTTTACTTGAAATAAAATAAGCACATAAAAAGATAATCACAAACTCAATCCACATACTTTTTAAAGCAATTAAAAAAGTACTATTCGTAAAAGATGATGTTGCAAGTACTGTATTGTAGAGTGTCATTACATAAACCATCATCCAAGCTGTAATTGCTGTAAAAATAATAGCTTCAAATCTTGTTTTGGGCATTTTTAATTCTTTTTTCATAAATTCCTCCTAAAAAAATAAATGCCACCTCGCCGTCTGACAGTAGCAAGGTGACATTTAGTGTCTAGCAGTATTTTATTGATATTTTATTTCAAAGACAAGAAAAAATATTTTTCTTGTGCATCTATCACAAAAAACAATCAAGCTTTATTTATGCTCTATGCACAACTGTGCTTTTTTTAATTGTTTCTTCAAAGAGATGATCTTTATTACTTTATAAACCAAAATTCCTAAAATAATCAAGCATAAACAACTTAATTGATTATATCCACCCCAATAATACTCATCAGTATTTCTAACAGGATAAATATCAATTTCTATACAAATCCAAATAAGTGCCAATACTCCTCCTGATAAATAATGCCAAAATAATTTATTTTCTATTTTCTCTTTCGTCATCATCTTTCTCCTTTATTTTAAATCTTCCAATTTATGAATTATTTCTTGGGAAATAATTTGTTAAAAAGGAATTATATTATTATACTGATTCATTTTTACAAACTAAAATAACATAATAAATAATAAAAAACTTATTATCAAAATAACTATTTTTTCTATTTTATACTCTTCTATCAATGGATTATGTGAAAATTAATTTTTTTAGTTATTTTGTTTTATTTATTCAATAAAATAGTTTATAATAACCATGTCGGAAGTGTAGTGTTTGTATAGAGATTGAGCATCCTTGATGGATGCTCATCTTTTTTATACCATTTTAATAACCATGATCTACATGTTTCCATTCACCCTGTTTATTTCTTACAAGTAACCAAATCCAATCTTTATAAGTACTATTAGGGTTTAAAGACCCATCTCCACCACTTCCATCAACATCAAAAGTTGATGTTAAAACAATCGCTTCATCTCCACCATGTTGTTGTAATATTTCTTTAAAATAGTTTTCATCATCTCCAGCATAATAGATTTCTTTTAAAGTACAGCCTTTAAAGTTTTCATTAAAATAATCAATGATGGTATTAATTGCTGAAGTAATATCATCATAGCTATAAATATTTGAAGTGACTTCTTTTTCTACAATATCATTTTCTTCTCTTTTTTCGATACGAACAAGCATATTAATATCTGTTTGAATGACATATTGATAATCTTCATCCACATATGCTTTATAATCTCCTCCACTATAATGACTAGGAAGGATGACTTCTGTAAGAGGAAGTTGTTGATTCATTAAAATATCTTGTGCATGTTTAATGATTTCTATTGAATCTTTTTCAATCGTTGATGTAATGCTATCTGTAAAACCGTATTCTTTTGAAACATATTGAATGATTTTATTCTCTTTATCATAAGTAACATCTAATCTTAATGTTGGATTATCTTTATCATTTTCAAAACAAATATAGTTATCTTTTTTATCTTCATAGACATAGCCATTTTTCATCAATTCATCTATAACTTCTTGAGGAAGGAGTTCTTTTAATTCTCTGATTGTTTCTGTTTCATTTAAGGTACTAAATTTTAAATATTTTTGTTTTGATTGCTTTAATTCTGTATTTATTTCTGTACGTTTAGCTTTTCTTTTTTGAACAAACATTTGTCCTTTTTTATTAAAAGAAAGTTCTAATTCAAACAATTTACTTTCTTTAGATTTATAGTTCACTTCTATTCTAAAATTATCTCTAATATCTTCTAATTTAGAATTAAAAACACTTTCATCTGGTTTCCAAATCACTTTTAAACTTTTTTTAGTATGATAATATTTTTTATAGAGATCATAAGAAATCGTAGTATCACTTTGATAGACTTTTCCACCTAGATGTACTTCTAAAGGATTTCCTCCTTGAACAATACGAATTGATTCAATTTCATCACTTTGTACATCTACTGTAAAATAACTCGTTGTAAGATACCCATCTAAATAATATTTTCCATCATAATTTTTTAAATCTAATTGCGATTGTTTAAAAGTAGTTTTTTTAGAAAAATACTTTTCTTCATATTTCTTTTTCAATTGCACTTTATCCATTATATCGACCTGATCATGAACTAAATAATAATCCATCGGTGTTGCTTGAGTCGTAATAGAATTATAGGTTTGATTATAAGCAAGAATTTCAAATGTATCTTTTGTTTCTTTGTTTTGAATACCTAATACAAATAAAAGAACTACACAAGAAATAATCAAAATAGGTTTATAGTAATGATGTTTTTTTATAGGAATTTGTTGAAGAAGCTTTTCATCAACATGGATTTCATCATAATAATTTTCAAATGATTTATTTTTCATCAGCCTCTATCTCCTTTCTTAATTGATTTCTTGCTCGATTTAATAAAACACGTACATTGTTTTCTTTGATATGTAATATCTCTGCCATTTCTTTAGTTGAGTACCCTTCATAATAAAATAAATAAAGAACTGCATTATACTTTTTAGAAAGCTTATTTAAATAAGGGGTTAAATCAATTTCTTGCTTTTCAAAAACATACGTTTGTTCATCGATTTCATCTACTTTATTATGCCAAAATGATTTCAAAGATGTCTTACTACAATTAAGTGTTACCCTTATAAACCAAGCTTTTTCATGTTCTAAAGATTCAAAAACAGGTTTTCTTTTCATATAGCGATACATCACATTTTGAAAAATATCATCTGCTTGATCTTTTTGATGACATTGACTAAAGGCTAGACGATAAACCAATTCTTTTTCTCGTTGAATCACTTCTTCCATACAAAAACCTCCTTTCATTAGTAATACTTTTTAAAAGTCAAATATGTTACATAAAATTATAACATTTTTATAAAAAAATACCTTGGTATTACCAAGGTAAGTGATCTATATTAAGTTTTTCATAATTTATATTTTGACTTTGATAATAATGCACTTGATTGTGTTCATTATCATGAATTTTAATAATATTATCATTAAGTATCACAATAATTACCTTTATTTTACCTTCTTGACTCATAATATAAAATTCATATTGTTTTTTTTGATTATCTTGATCAATATAAGAAATCGTAGGGTTATTTGAAAATTCAGTTTTAATCGTTTTAATCTTTTTAAAATCATTAATATTTAAATAATCACAAAGTTGAATAACTTTCTTTTGTGTCAAGCCACCTGAATACATAACCTCTAATGAAGCAGGCTCACGATAAGCTAAAGCTAATTGATTACCTACATAATAATCACTACATAGTCTTTGTATGATATTATTATAGTTTCTTTCATAGTTTTGTTGTTTTTGAACTTTATACATACCAATTATTGTAATTACAAAAATAAGACAAACAATACTAATAATAGAAATATATTTTCTTTTCTTCTTTCTTTTTTGAATAATATATTCATTACTTTGAAGAAGTTCTTCATAATCTAATTTTAAAACAGATGTTATTTTAGCAAGCAAGGTAATATCAGGATAACCTCTTCCTGTTTCCCATTTACTAATTGTTTTATTACTGACATTTAATAGTTCGGCAAGTTGACTTTGAGTGTACCCTTTTTTAAGTCTTGCGTTTTTAATTGTTCTAGCAAATCTATCATTATCCATATACCTTACCTCCTACTTCAACTATACATGAATCAAATTAAAATAGAAAGAAAAGGACTATCTACCAATTGTAGACATGTTTAGAAATGTTTCCAATTTGGAAACATTTTTAATTTTATAGATAAATAATTCTATAATTCCTGATGAGGTGGTTAAAATGAAAAAAAGAAGAATAAATAGTGAGATATTGTATTTAATTGCTATATTAGTTTTATCATTTGCAATAGACTTAATGACTATTGCAAACATGGGGTTATCCGCTATAAATGGACCTGCTTATATTTTAAGTGAAAAGATTTTTTCGCTTACTTATGGACAAGCAGAATATATTGTTGAAGGGATTATTTTTATCATTTTTTGTATTTTAATGAAGAAATTTAAAATGACATATTTGAGTTCTTTTATCACCGGTGTTTTATATGCAACAATGGCAGATATTTGGAAAATAATTATTCCTTTCTTTCAAACTCAAAATGAAATATGTTTTCAATTGCGTATCGTTTATTTTTTTATAGGTTTTATACTTTCAGCAATGGCTATCGCTATGTTTTATAAATCTTATTTATATCCTCAAATCTATGATTTTTTTGTTCAAGAAATATCAAAAAAATATCATATTACTTTAAAAATATTTAAAACATACTTTGATTGTACATTCCTTATTTTATCTTTCATCATGTCTTTATTCTTATTTCATGGAATTGTTGGTATTGGTATAGGAACTATTCTTATTGCTTTGTTTAATGGAACACTCATTAGTTTTTTCAAGAATTTTCTTGATAAACATTTTGTATGTATTCCAAAATTCACCAAACTTGCTGAATATTTAAAGCTGTTATGAAATGACGATTGTCAAGTGGAAATATCATATTTCTTTGATTTT
>CAVESC010000142.1:0-5613 GCA_963618275.1 Bacteroidaceae bacterium | reverse complement strand
TTTCAATATAAATGCTTAGTCATTAGCATCGTTACTTCAAGCGGTGTTAACTCTTTGAAACTAGGTCCTTTTTTATACCTTTCCTAATTTCTAAATACATTATAGTTCTTACTTTTAGCACTGTCAAGAGGAGAGTGCTAAAAAATGCTATTTTTCCTATTTTATATACACATTGTATTTTTTTATAAGCAACTGTATAATTATATCAATGCCTTATTTACATTTGGCAAAATAAGTTAAAAGAAAGAAGATGTATTATGAAATTTTTAATTTTATTCATTATTGCTATGTTAATTAGCTCCATTGGTTTCAAAAAATTCGTTTGGTTTATTTCTCTTGGATACGGATTTTCTATTGCCGGGTTAGGTCTTGCAATGATTATTATGTTTTTTAATAAACTAACACCACTTACTTTAATCATGTCAATTCTTTTTATTATCTATGGTTGTCGACTTGGGTTTTATCTATTGATCCGTGAAAGGAAAAGTGCTTCTTATCAATCAACTATGAAAAATGAAATAAAAGATGGTTCTAACATGAACTTTATATTAAAGGTTGTTGTTTGGGCATCTTGTGCACTACTTTATTGTTGTGAAGTTTCACCTGTCTTTTTCCGTTTAGAAAATGGAACTGCTACAAATGTTGTTTCTATTATTGGTGCCATCATTATGGCTCTTGGAATTTTATTAGAATCTGCTGCTGATTTAACAAAAAACAAATTTAAAAAAGTTCATCCAAAACAATTTTGTAATGTTGGTCTTTTTAAAGTTGTACGCTGTCCAAATTACCTTGGTGAAGTACTAACATGGACTGGAGTCCTTATTTCTGGTGGATCAACTTTGCAAGGTGGACTTCAATGGATCGTAGCTCTTGGAGGATGGATCTGTATTGTCTACATTATGTTTGGTGGGGCTAGAAGACTTGAACTTCGTCAAAACAAAAATTATGGAAATGATCCTGAATATCAAAAGTATGTAAAATCTACTCCTATTTTACTTCCTTTTATTCCTCTTTACAGTGTAGCTAAATATAAATGGTTGGTGGGCTAATCGATGAATAAACAAGAAATAAAAAAACAAAGCAATTTAGATTTTACACTATCACTGGCTCTCTTTGATGCATTGCCTGTCATTTTCTTTTGTATTGCAATGCTTTTAATTGCTACTCGATTCCAAAATATATTTTTTTTGATAGGTACTATTTTATGTACTTGTGCTGGTTGTGGAAAAGTACTTTGGAAAATACTAGTAGTTGCTAAGAAATATGATATTCGTCTTTTAAATCGTCAGTTACGCATACTTATGCCACTTGGGTTTCTTTTAGTAATTATAGGATTATTTACTGGAAGAAATGTTATTAAATTTTCAAAACTTTGGTATCAAATTACATTATTTCCAACTTGTATATTTTTTGGAATTACAATCATCGGTATGATTTGTATGACTATCTTTGCTTTTATTCTTGATAGTACAAAAGTAAAATCAAATTGGATTGAACAAATTACTAATGCAATTGCTCAAGGATGCTTTCTTTTAGGGGTTCTTAGTCTATTATTTTAAAAACTGCTATTTTTAAAGGAATCTATATTTTCATAAGAAAATACAGATTCTTTTTTATATAAAATCTAATATTTATATGATTAATGTTATAATAAAGAAAAAAGGAGGAATTTTATGAGCAATGTTATAATAAGTGATTCTATTAAATATATTGGTGTAGATGATACAACATTAGATCTTTTTGAAAGTCAATATATTGTTCCTAATGGTGTCAGCTATAATTCTTATCTTATTTTAGATGAAAAGATTGCTGTTATGGATACTGTTGATGCTAGAAAGACAAAAGAATGGTTTGAAAATTTAGAAAAGGAATTAAAGGGTAAAGTTCCTGATTATTTAATTGTTTCTCATTTAGAACCTGATCATTCAGCAAATATTCAGTTATTTGTTGAAAAGTATCAAGATGCTAAACTTGTATTAAGTGCTAAAGCTAAAGCAATGCTTCCTCAATTCTTTGATATTGAAGGTTTAGATGAAAAATGTGTGGTTGTTAAAGAAGGAGAAGAATTAGATTTAGGAAATCATCATTTAAAATTTATCATGGCACCAATGGTACATTGGCCAGAAGTGATGGTTGAATACGAAACAACTGAAAAAATATTATTTTCAGCGGATGGCTTTGGTAAATTTGGAGCTTTATCACATGATGAAGATTGGGCATGTGAAGCAAGACGTTATTATTTTAATATTGTAGGTAAATATGGTGGACCCGTACAAACTTTATTAAAGAAAGCGAGTACTTTAGATATTAAAATGATTTGTCCTTTACATGGTCCTGTTTTGAAAGATAATTTAGGATATTATATTGATAAATACCAAATTTGGAGTAGTTATCAAAGTGAAGATGAAGGTGTTTTCGTAGCGTGTGCTTCTATCCATGGTAATACTAAAGAAGTGGCTTTAAAGGTTGTTGATTTATTAAAAGAAAAAGGTGTTAAAGTTGCTTTTAGTGATCTTACAAGAGATGATATGGCTGAAGCAGTTGAAGATGCTTTTAGATATTCTAAAATGATTTTAGCTGGTGCTACTTATGATGGTGGTGTCTTTAGCCCAATGGAAGATTTCTTACATCGTTTACAACATAAAAGCTATCAAAATAAAACAGTTGGTCTAATTGAAAATGGTTCTTGGGCTCCTCTTGCGAACAAAGTAATGAAAGATATGCTTACTCCAATGAAAAATATTACTATTTGTGAAAATACGGTCACAATTAAATCTACTTATAAAGATGAAAATCAAGAAGCAATTAATCAACTTGTTGAAGAAATATGTCATTAAAAAAATCAGCAATAGCTGATTTTTTTATATGATTTTTCCTTCAAAATGATCAAGTTCATGTTGAATGATTTGGGCTGTATACCCTTTAAACGTTTTTATTTTCTTTTTAAAATCTTGATCTAAATAACTTACCTTGATACTTTCATATCTTTGTGTCTTTCTTACACCCTGTAATGAAAGGCACCCTTCTTCTGCTTGATAAGTTTTTCCACTCGTTTTTAAAATAGCAGGATTAATTAAAATAAGATATTTATTGTCATCTAAAACAACCATCATTGTTTTTAAATATCCAATCATATTTGCTGCCATACCCACACATTGATCTTTATAAGCTTGAATTGTTTCTAATAATTCATTTGCGATATATAAATCATCTTTTGTACATGGTTTTGATTTTTGTTTTAAAAAGAACTCATCCTTAATAATTTCTTTAACCATTTTTACCACTTATTATAATGAACAACAGATTCATCATAATATTCTTCTTTCTCTTTAATTTCATCTTGAGGATAGCCAAAAGCAATAATTGAATGAGGAATTTGATCATTTGGTAAATCAAATAATTTGCTTTGGGCAAAAACACGATACATTTGTGGCCATGTACCAAGCCAAACACTTCCAATACCTAAAGACCAAGCTGCTAGAATCATATTTTGTCCAGCAATAGAACCATCTACTACAAAATAATCTTTAGAAAATTTAAAAGCTTTTGAGTAATCTCCACAAATTAAAATAGCAAAAGAACATTCAAGTAATGGTTTCGCTGGCGCACCATTTGCTTCATACATTTTATGAAGTACTTCTTGATCATCAACAACGATAAATGACCAATCTTTTGAGTTAACACATGTTGGTCCTGACATTCCTGCTTTTAAGATTGTTTTAATGTCTTTTTCATCTACTTTTTGATTTTTAAATTGTCGAACACTTTTTCTTGTAAAAATTGTTTCTAATGTATTCATTATTGTACCTCTTTATATTTAATTGCTCTTGAAGGTTTTGAAGCAAAGCTTTTGATTTGAGGAACAATTGTTGTAAAGTGTTTTGTTTGATTATGTTCATCAATTGCTTCTTGATTTTGCCATTCTTCAACAAAAGTAAAATGACTATCATCATTAATATCTTGATAAAGATGATAAGAGATATTTCCTTTTTCTTCTCTACTTAAAATAATAAGTTCTTTTGTAAGTTTTAAAAATTCTTCTTGATATTCTTCTTTAATATAATTTTCTGCAACAATTTTAATCATAGTATACCTCCATTAGTTGATATATCAACAGTATAATAAAATATTCTATTTGTCAAATAAAAAAATGCTATGCATTGCATAACATTTTAAAAATCTAAAGCTTCTTTAACAACATCAATTGGCATATCTTGATCTGTCCATAATTTAAATGAAGCAGCTCCTTGATAAAGCATCATTCCTAAACCATTAATTGTTTTACATCCTAATTTTTCAGCTTCTTCTAATAATTTTGTTTTTTCTGGCATATAAATAACATCTGAAACAATTAAATCTTTTCTTAAATAAGAAGTATCTGGTAAAACCATTTGTCCTTCTAATTTACCCATACCTACATTTGTGGCATTTGTAAAAATTACAGATTCATTAATTTCTTTTCTTAATGTTTCATGATCATTTAAATCAAATAATTGTGCTTTACATTGTGTTTGTGAATTGATTTTTTCAACATTTTCTAAAGCACGATCCCATGAAGCATCTTTAATATTAAAAATACTGATTTCTTTAACACCATCTAATGCTGCTTGCATGACGATTGCAGTAGCTGCTCCACCAGCACCAACAATTGTCATCTTTTTACCAATGATATCAATTCCTTGATCTTTTAAAGCTGTCATATAACCTGTTCCATCTGTAATTGTACCAGTTAAAACACCATGATCATTAATAACGGTATTAATAGCGCCACACATTTTAGCAATTGGTGTAATGTGATCTAAATATTGACCAATTGTTGTTTTATAAGGCATTGAAACATTCCATCCTCTTACATTTAAAGCTTTGAAACCTTTTACTGCATCTTCTAATTGATCTGGTTGAATATCAAAAGCTAAATATGCATAATCTAAACCTAAAGCACGACATGCTGCATTGTGCATCACTGGTGATTTAGAATGTCTAATTGGTGTTGCTACTAAACCTAATAATTCTGTATGTCCTGTAATTCTTTTTTCCATCTTCATTTCCCCCATATATTAATAAAAAAGTCTCTTCATCCCATAAGGACGAAAGAGACCATCGCGTTACCACCTTACTTCGTTATTATTTCACAATAATAACCTTACTAAGTACCTACATACTCATACACGTTAACGGGTGTTACCGGAGATATCTACTTAATTCAATATTCTACTCCAAGAGGAATTCAACTATCCAATATAACTTTTTTTCACCAACCAAAAGCTCTCTACTTATATTAAAATAATCTACTATTTCTTTTCACTGTATTTATTTGTATTAAACCACTTCATCATTTATTTGTCAAAGTTTTTTTATCAATATGCAAGCTATTTATTGTTTTTGTTTATAAATATACAAAAAAGGATATGATTTAAAACTACATATCCTCTAGTCATTATCTATATAAAATTTCAAAACTATTACTTTTACTAATATATATTATAAAATTTTATAAACCTTTTTTAGTTAATTCACGAGCAACATCATCTTTGATTGTAACACCTGCTGCTTTTAATTCAGCAATCTTATCCGCAAATTGTGGTAAGTATTTTTCATGTGCAATTAATAATT
>CAVESC010000141.1:0-5683 GCA_963618275.1 Bacteroidaceae bacterium | reverse complement strand
AAGAAGCTTAACAACGAAAGTTAAACTTCTAAAAATTTATTTCGTTACAGCCTCTGAAATATATTTATTTATTATATTTACGATCATGTGCTGCAGAAATTAAACCTTGGAATAAAGGTTGTGCACGATTTGGTCTTGAAGTAAATTCTGGATGGAATTGACATCCTACATAGTAAGGATGATCTTCAATTTCAACAATTTCCACAAGATTTCTTTCTGGGTTAAATCCTGCAACTTTTAAGCCATTTTCAACTAAAACTTCTTTATAATTATTATTAAATTCATATCTATGACGATGTCTTTCTTTAATTAATTCTTTTCCATAAAGGCGTGCAGCGTGTGTACCTGGATTTAATTGACATTCATAATCACCTAATCTTTGTGTACCACCCATATCTTCTAAAGATTGATCTGACATTAAGTTGATGACTGGATTTTTACATAATTCATCAAATTCTAATGAGTTTGCATCTTTAATACCACAAACATTTCTAGCATATTCAATGGTAATTAATTGCATTCCTAAACAAATACCTAGAAGTGGAACTTTATTTGTACGAGCATATTCAATGGCATCAATCATACCTGCAATACCACGATCACCAAATCCACCTGGAACAATAATTCCATCAGCGTCTTTTAATCGTTCTGCAACATTTTCTTTATTTAATTCTTCTGAATTAATAAAATCAATATTTACAACACTATTTACATAGTATCCTGCATGTCTTAAAGCTTCATTAACTGATAAATAAGCATCAGGTAATTGAACATATTTTCCAACAAGCGCAATATTTAATTCTTGATTTAAGTTTTTAACACGATTAACTAAAGCATCCCATTCTTCCATATGTGCTGCTGGTGCATTGATTTGTAAATGTTGTAATACTAAATCATCCATTTTTTGATCTAATAACATACGTGGTAATTCATATAAGTTTTCAACATCATAGTTAGAAATAACATTTTGAGTTGGTACATTACAGAATAAAGAGATTTTATCTTTTAATTCTTTTTCAATATGATGTTCACTACGACAAACAATAAAATCAGGTTGAATACCTAAACCTCTTAATTCTTTAACACTATGTTGTGTAGGTTTTGTTTTTACTTCATGACTTGCTCCAATATATGGAAGTAAAGTTGTATGAATATAAACAGTATTTTCATATCCTAAATCTAATCTTACTTGGCGGATAGCTTCAATGAAAGGTAAACTTTCGATATCTCCTGTTGTTCCACCGATTTCAGTAATGACGATATCTGCTTTAGAACTACGTGCAGCTGCATAAATTCTTTCTTTAATTTCATTTGTAATATGAGGAACAACTTGTACAGTAGCTCCTAAATAATCTCCACGTCTTTCTTTTGAAATAACGTTACTATAAATTCTACCTGTTGTAATTGATGAGTTTTTATTTAATTGTTCATCAATAAATCTTTCATAATGTCCTAAGTCTAAGTCTGTTTCTGCCCCATCCACAGTAACAAATACTTCCCCATGTTGATAAGGTGACATTGTTCCTGGATCAACGTTAATATATGGATCTAATTTTTGCATGAAGACTTTTTGTCCTCTTTGTTTTAAAATTCTTCCTAAAGATGCAGCTGTTAACCCTTTACCAAGACCAGACACAACTCCACCTGTTACAAATATGTATTTAGCCATTTTCTATCCTCCTCTAGTATCTATAAAAATAAAAAGTGCCTTCCTATGGAAGACACTGTATTGCCCTTTCTTATTCTAACAATATTAAATATTTATTGCAATAATAAATTTATTATTTTTACACAAAAAAAAGGAACACCGTTCCTTTCCTTGCGTATAAGTGATTTTTTGGGAGAGGGGTCACTTATACTTGTTTATTATATTGTCTTCATCTGACACGATTAATATAACAATTTTATATGAATTCATTATGAACTTTCTCTTAAGAGAAATTCTTACTCATAAAACTGCGTTTCATAATTTGCTAATTGTGCATATAATTCAAATTCTTCTTTTTGTTGTTCATAACAAAATGTGAATAAATTCCGTTACAAAAAATATTAAAAAGAAAAGGTAGGACATGCCTACCTTAACTATTATTTATCAAATTTATTTTTGTAATCGTAAATTTTACGTAAGATATCTTCCATATCTTTAACCATAGGCATTCTAGGGTTAGCTGGTGTACATTGATCTTCGTAAGCATTCATAGCAATTCTATGAACTGATTCTTCCCAAGCTTCTCTTGAGATACCTTGAGATTCTACGTTAGATGCAACACCCACTTTGTGACATAATTCTTCACAAGCATCAGCGAACATTTCAACACCTTCAGCTGGAGTTTTTGGATTTAATCCGATTAATTGAGCTAATTCCATGAATTTAACATCAGCTTTATAGTTTTCAATTTTTGGCCAAATATTTAATTTAGTTGGAATAGTTCCGTTATATCTAATTACGTGTGGTAATAAAATACCATTTGTTCTACCATGAGGAATATGCCATTCTCCACCAATCTTATGAGCTAATGAGTGGTTCATTCCTAAGAATGCATTTGCGAATGCCATACCTGCGATAGTTGCAGCATTGTGCATTTTTTCTCTAGCGATTGGAGTACCTTTCTTAACTGATTCTTCTAAGTAATCAAACACTAATTTAACAGCTTGTTTAGCCCATCCATCAGTAAAGTCAGATGCTAAGATTGAAACATAAGCTTCAACTGCATGAGTTAATACATCGATACCTGTATCAGCAGCGATTGATCCTGGTAATGACATTACGAATTCAGGGTCAACGATAGCGATAGTTGGAGTTAAAGCATAGTCAGTTAATGGATATTTTTTGTTTTCTTTCTTATCAGTGATAACTGCGAAAGGAGTAACTTCTGATCCAGTTCCTGATGTAGTTGGGATACAGATCATTTTTGCTTTTTTACCTAATTCAGGGAATTTGAAAGCACGTTTTCTGATATCCATGAATTTTTGTTTGATATCATCAAAGTTAACTTCTGGGTTTTCATACATTAACCACATAACTTTAGCAGCATCCATTGATGATCCACCACCTAAAGCGATGATACTATCAGGTTCGAATTTTCTCATTAATTCTACCCCTTCTCTTACAGTATCGATACTTGGATCTGGTTCAACATCAAAGAATAATTCGATATCTACATGATTACGTCTTCTTCTAATAACATCTTCGATTTTTTCAACATAACCAAGATTTACCATACTTCTATCAGTAACGATCATGGCTTTTTCCATGTGTTTCATATCTCTTAAGTATCTAATTGAATTCTTTTCAAAGTATACTTTTGGAGGAAGTTTAACCCATTGCATATTGTTATTACGTCTCCCTATTCTCTTAATATTGATTAAGTTAACAGCACTTACGTTGTTAGATACTGAGTTATGTCCGTAAGAACCACAACCTAATGTTAATGATGGAATGAATGCATTATATACTGATCCAATACCACCGAATGTTGATGGAGCGTTTTCAATGATACGGATTGCTTTACATGCATGTCCGAATTTCTTAGAAATTTCATGATCTTCTGTATGAATTGCAGCAGAGTGACCTAAACCATTGAATTCAACCATTGCAGCTGCTTTAGCAATACCATCATCAGTGCTTTTAGCTTTTAAGATAGCTAATACTGGAGATAATTTTTCTCTAGTTAATGGTTCATTTGGTCCTACTTCTTTACATTCAGCACAGATAATTTGTGTTTCAGCAGGAACTTTAAATCCAGCTTGTTCAGCAATCCATTCAGCAGGTTTACCTACAACATTTGGATTTAATTTAGCTTGAGCAACATTTTCAGAATAAGCTTCTGCACCAAACATGAATTTTTCAAGTTTTGCTTTTTCTTCTTTGTTTACAAAGTAAACATGGAATCTTTTAATTTCTTTAATGAAATCATTATAGATTTCTTGATCAACGATTGCAGCTTGTTCAGAAGCACAAATCATACCATTGTCGAAAGATTTTGATAATACGATATCATTTACAGCTCTTGGTAATACACATGTTTTTTCAACATATGCAGGTACGTTACCAGCACCTACACCTAAAGCGGGTTTTCCACATGAATATGCAGCTTTAACCATTGCGTTACCACCAGTTGCTAAAATAGTAGCAACACCTGGATGATTCATTAATGCATTAGTTGCATACATAGATTTAATAGATAACCATTGAATACAGTTTTCTGGTGCACCAGCAGCGATAGCAGCATCTCTAATAACGATTGCAGCTTGTTTTGAACTTTCATGAGCGCTTGGGTGGAACGAGAAAATGATTGGGTTTCTTGTTTTTAAAGCGATTAATGATTTGAAAATTACTGTTGAAGTTGGGTTAGTTGTTGGCACGATACCACAAACAACACCTACTGGTTCAGCAATTTCAGTAATACCAGTTAATGGATCTTCATTGATGATCCCTACTGTTTTTAAATGACGTAAATTGTTAGTAACATATTCACATGCAAATAAGTTTTTAACAGCTTTATCTTCAAATACTCCACGTCCTGTTTCTTTAACTGCAGCTTCAGCTAAAATACCATGATGGTCTAGTCCAGCTACAGAACATTTAGCGACGATGTAGTCTACTTGTTCTTGTGTAAAATCTTCAAATTCTTCTAAAGCTTTTAAAGCTTTGTTTACAAGGTCATCAACATGAGCATCAGTTTCTGCTTCTGTTGGGACAGCTTGTTGTACAGGTTTTTTTTCTGCCATTTTATTTCCTCCATAATTATTGTGAAATTTTTCATTTGTACACAATCATCTTACATGAAAAACACATAAAAAACAAGCATTATCGCTCGTTTGATGTGAAAAAAATAACGTAAGCGATTACATTTTTAATTTCTTGAAATTTTTATTTGCGATGACAATATTGACCCCTTTTTCCTTAAAATAAGCATATCTAAAACGGTTCTTTACACCCCATGTATTGATATCTAATCCAGCTTTTAAAAAGAGTGCTATTTCATCTTCATCTAGAAAGTCTTCTCGTGCATGTACATGAAATTTTTGTGTTAAACATAATTGTTTGTTCTTTTCATAATCATCTTCAAAAAGGTAACCTAAATATAAAGATGAATCAATTGCTCTTAATTTATAAAGAGAATCAACATAAAAACTTGAAAATAAAACTTGGTCTAACATATCCATTTCTTTAATCATTTGATAACTTTCTAGTTCTATTCCTGGATATTGAATTTTATTTGTTTTAATTTCTAAGTTGATCTTTACATTTTTTCCTTTACATAATTCCAATAACTCTTTCAACAAAGGAATTCTTTGTGGATCCTCCTTTGTCCCGAAATTATATGCACAAAGTTCTTCATAAGTCATATCTTTGATATAACCTTCTCCATCACTTGTTCGATTAATTTTTTCATCATGACATAAAACAAGAACACCATCTTTTGTTTTATGCACATCTGTTTCAATACCATCAAATCCGCTTTCAATTGCTTTTTTAAAAGCCAACATCGTATTTTCAGGATATTGATCACTATAACCTCTATGCCCAAACAACAACATAGTCTCACCTCCAAAACTTATTTTACTCTTTTTATTGTTAAGAATACACCAAAAAAATGTAATTTAAAAAGCAGACTTTTATAAAGCAATGTCATTAAGTTAAGGCGACATTGTATAAACGACAGTTTTATTTATGTTA
>CAVESC010000140.1:0-5969 GCA_963618275.1 Bacteroidaceae bacterium | reverse complement strand
CTGCTGTTCCAATAGAAGCTAGAGTAGCAGTTCCTATAACTGTAGCATAATCCATCATTGATAAATGGATACCAAAAGCTTGAGCCGTAAAGACAACGGCAACACCTTGCATAATGGATGTTCCATCCATATTGATTGTTGCTCCTAGTGGAATTGTAAAGGATGATATTTTTTTAGAAACACCCATTTTTTCAGCTAAAGTATCAATATTCATAGGAATAGTTGCATTGGATGTTGATGTTGAAAAAGCAAAAGCCATTACTGGGAAAAAGTTTTTAATAAAGATAATTGGATTTAATCCTGAGAAAATCTTTAACATCGACATATAAACACCAAAACATTGAACTCCTAATGCAAGTAATACACAGAACATATACTTTAATAATGGAATAAAAACATCAAAACCTATTTCTGCAAATGTTTTAGAAATCAAACAGAAAACACCTATTGGTGCTAACTTCATAACAGCCATTGTCATTTCCATCATAATATCATTAAATTGACTAAAGAAGTTTTTAACAATATCTACACGATCTGACATATTGGCAAGAATAACTCCTAAAATAAGCGCAAACAAGATAATTTGTAGCATTGTTCCATTGGCAAGTGATTCAAAAATATTGGTTGGAATAATATTTAACAATGTTTCTGTCACACTTGTTGCTTGCGTTGATTCTGTTACTTTTGAAGTGATTTTAATTGTCGACATATCTAAACCAATACCTGGATTAATAATATTAGCGATACATAAAGCAACAACAACGGCAAGTGCTGTTGTACATAGATAAAAGAGCATTGTTTTTAAACCGACAGCGCCTAATTTTTTAGTATCTCCTACTGCCATACTTCCACAAACAATTGAACAAAAGACAAGTGGTACAACCAACATACGCATTAAACGAATAAAACCTTGTCCTACAACATAAAATAAACCACTAACAATAAAATCATCAACGATTTTATTACTAGGAATACAATAATTAATAACAATTCCTGTAATCGCACCTGCAATAAGTGCTATAAAAATCAAGGTTGTTAAACCTAATTTCTTTTTACTTTTCATTATATAGACCCCTTTCTTTAAAATATTCTTTTAAAGACTCTTTCCATGATGGAAAAGTATAAACTGGAGTCATTGACATAATAAAATTATCTAAGACAGCATATGCTGGTCTAACTTTAGAAAAATCAGATAAATGAGTAGGCACAGCCTTCATTTTAGCTTTTTTTCCTGTAAGTTTTAATATTTCACTAGCAAATTCATATCGACTACATACCCCTTTATTTGTTGCATGATATGTTCCATATTCATTTGTATCAATTAAATGTAAAATAAAACGTGCAAGTTCTTTAGCACTTGTAGGTGATCCAAACTGATCAGAAGCAATTGCTAGCGTTTCACCTTTATTTACTTTTTCTAATAAATCATTAATAAAATTGTTTCCCAAACCATAGACCCATGTACTTCTAATAATAAAATGCTTATAAGTAAATTCTTTGACATATTGTTCCCCTGCTAATTTAGATTTACCATAAGCTGTTTGTGGTTTTGTTTCATCAAACTCATTATAAGGTTGATCACTTTTCCCATCAAAAACATCATCTGTAGAAATATGAACCAATTTAGCTTCTAACTTTCTAGCAATAATAGATAAATTTCTCGCTCCTAAAGCATTGACTTTATAGGCTTTAGAAACATCATTTTCGCATTCCTCTATACTTGTAAGTCCAGCACAGTTAATAATAATATCCGGTCTATTCATTTCCCCAAAACGTAAGATCTCATCTGTGTCTGTAATATCCAAGTCGTCTATGTCAGTATCAAGAACTTTAAATTCAAGCTTATCAATAATTTCATTGATTGCTTGCCCAATTTGTCCCTTGGCACCGCATATCCAAATTTTTTGCATAATTTCATCTCCTTTAAATCTTGAATATTATATCTAGTGGTATATTTGATGTCAAATTCAAACCAAGTTCATATTTCGTGATATAATAGAGTTGAGGTGATTTTTATGAATGATTTATCTAAAATGTATCAAGTTTACGTAAATAAAGAATTACAAGTAAACAAGAATGAAATTTTAAATGTCGCTAGACTTAAGCAAAAAACATTATCTTTTTTACATGACTTAGGAGAAGTTTGTCAGGATTCAAGATGTTATATCTTTTGGGAAAAAGAAGATGTAATTCATCATGATGAATTGTTAGAACATTATTTAGATGGTTTAAAAATGTTAATGTCTATTGGTTATGAATTAAGAATTGATACTATTAAAAATCATACTGAAATTCCTAATCATTTATCTTTAGAAGATTTATTTTTAAAAATTTATCAATCAATGATGAATGTTTCATCAACTTATTCTAGTCAAGATTACCAAAATACAATTGATGACTATTTCTCATTAGGATTTCAATTAGGTATTGATTTAGATGAAATTATTGATCATATTTAGTTTGTGAGATGGAAACATCTCACTTTTTTATTGCATATGTTTATACTTAGATTTATAATATAATGATTTAAAACTTTTTGTTTTAAATGGCATAAAAAATAGGAGGATTAAAATATGAACCATTTTGAATATGTTTTTAAATCAAAATACATGCCAGTAAAAAAAGAATTAATCAAAATAATAAATCAAGTTCAAGATGAACTTAGAGAACAATTTACATTTGATTATAAGTTTATAGGAAGTTCTAGCCGAAATATGATTACTTATGATCCGAAAACAAATAAAGGATATGACTTTGATATCAATATTGAAGTAAATAATTTTGATGAATACTACAGTGCTAAAGAATTAAAAGAAATACTTACGAATACATTTAATAAAGTTCTTAGATTTAACTATCATTTTCCTTGTCAAGATAGTACTCGTGTATTTACTATAAAAGTCTACAAGGATAATCCACATTGGATAAGGAACCCAAAAATAAAATATAGTTGTGATTTTGCAATCGTAAATACAATTAATGATCATCAACAAGAATATATACATTTTAATAAACACACACACGAATACAGTTGGCAAATGCAAAGTAAAGGATATTTATTATCTAAAAAAGAAGCATATATAAAAAAGAATAAATTAACTAATGAATTACGAAAAATCTATCTAGCTAAAAAGAACTTCAACACAAACTCTAATAAAAAATCAAGATCACTCTATGCTGAAGCTGTTAATGAATTATATAATGCCCATCATTAAACAAAAAAACGATTTGATGTATTATTTCAAATCGTTTTTTATTATTATATTTATTCAAATCTATATTTCTTTAACATAACTGTTAGTAAAACACTTAAAAATGCAAATAATGAATAAGTACCTATAGATGTACTATCGCCTGTTTTTACAGCTGTTGTTTTTTGAGTTTTTTTATTATTTATTTTATTCGTTACTTTATCTTCTGTAGTAGGTGTTGTGACTGTTTCATCTTTTTTAACAGTTTCTTCTACAACAGATACTTCGATTTCTTTTTCAAAAGAAATATCATTTTCAGTATAAGCAACTGTAACAGTTTGTTTTCCTATTTGAGTAGCATCATACCCTTTAATTTCTACTTCATCGGTTATATCTCTTTTATATGTTTCATTATCAGGTGTTGTATAAATACCTGTAACGCTTAATTGAAGATCATCACCTTTTTTATAAGATGTTTCTCCTGTGATTTCAATATCAGTAAGTGTTGAAAGCTCTGGTGTTTCTTGTTGAGGTCCTCCTCTAATACCTGCAATTTGTTTTAATCCCATGGCTTGTAATGAAATACTTTCATAGCCTTCATGTCCTGCTTTGTAACCAGCATTACTAATAACATCTAATAAATTATCTCCTGCATCATAAGCTGAAAGTAATAATTGAGAATAATACAATAAACATCCTCTTTGAACATGATAATCACTTGTAACGATAGCTAATGATTTTATTGTTGGATATTTTTCTCTTAAAATAGCATATGTAAATTGTGCATTTTGAACAGTTGATTTAGATTTATTTTCAACAATAAGTCTATTTTCATCTAATCCATTGGCAATCATCCATGCTGCCATTTGATCTGCTTCAGTTGCATTTGGATTATTTTTTGCAGTTCCACCACCAGTAACAGCTACATAAGCATTTGGATATTTTTGAGCACTTGCAAGTGCCGTTTGCAATCTTCCAACAAGTTCATCTTTCATTGTACCATCATCATTTAAAGCAAACCCTAAAACAGTAATACATAAACTATCATCATTTGGTAAACCATCTGGTAAAACATCAACATTGACGTTCATATCAGTATTGACATAATCCCAATATTCCATGATTTTTTCCCATTCTTCCCCTTTAGTTGAATTAAGAGTTTTTAATTTTTCAACTAATCTTTGAATATCTGTTTTTGCTGTACTTTGATAAGTACTGTAATAGCTAATCATTTCATTAATAATATCAGTTTCACTACTTTCACTAGCGAAAACAGGTATTGAAAAAGAAAATGATAAACATAAAGAAACAACAGTTGTCAAAACAAATTTAAATATTTTTTTCATAATGTCTCCTCCTTGGATACATTATACATTATTTGTAACCGCTTACTTTGGGTATTTAATTTATCACATAATTTTACAATTTATAAAAAAATGTTGCGATAATCGCAACACTTTTTATTTTTGACATATTCCACAAGGAGTATATCCTTGTTGTTGTAATTTTGTAGAAGTTGAAGTAACGACTTCTTTATTTTGTTCGCTCATTTTTGACACACTTGAACAATTTGGGTCATGATATTTTTTATTTTTTATATTAAGTACGTATTGTTTTTCTTCATTATTACTTTGGTTATTATGATAATCAAATGGATCTTTTGCTTCTTTAATACCATAAGTTGGTTCTCCTTCTTTAGCTTTTCTTGAAGTTCCATCTTGATAATCAATAGTAACACCTGGTTGTACATTATAAATATAAACACAAAAACGAATATTTTCATCTTCAACAGATGCCGCTTGTAAAATCAAGCCTCTTGCTACTAACTCATCATCTTTATATACAGGAATAGCTTCATATAAAACATGATGCTTCGTATTTTTAATATAATCTCTAACCTCTTCTTCAAATGGCAACATACCTGTTACATTAAAATAACGTGTTCCAGTCATTAAATTTCTTTCTTCCGCATTTAAACCACTTAAAGCAAAACCAATTTGATGGCAACGATTATATAAATATTTTGTAGAAATCAAATCATCATATCTTTGTGTTTTCCATCCTGATGGTTTAACCATTCCAATAGATTCTCTTTTACTTGTTGGAAGTGTTTCAGGACCTAAACATGCTTGATCTTTTTGAGTACGTCCATATTCATCTAAATCATTTAATTGAATATACGTCTTTGTAGTGTATTCATCTTCTTTAAATGTTGGATTGTTACCATTAATTTCTATATATGGTTGTCCACTATATTCTTCTATTTGATTTAAAATATCTTGAACATTATTTTCATCAAAAGAAACTTGCTCTGTTTCTATTTGTAATTGATTTTCTACATTTGTAATTTGATAATGTAAAGTTTCTTTAGAATCTACATAAAATGATTTTTGTGTTTCATTTTCATCTTGTACAACTTTTAATTCATGATTCCCTTTAGTTAATTTTAACTCATAAGTTCCTACACCTTGACTTTTTAAAGTATCAATTTGATCTTGATCAACATAAATATCTACATCTTGATTACTTGTCTGTTCTAAAGAAAGTGTTACACTTTGTTTAGAAGATGTTTTTTCTACTTGTTGATTACATCCTGTCAAAGTAAATGTCATCAATAACGAAAGTAATAATAAATAGAGTTTTTTCATCATATTCCCTCCTTGGAGTACAAGTATATCATAAATTTATGTTTTTTATTTTTTATTTTTTTAAATAAAATCCTATTTATTGGCTATGTTAGACGAAATGTGTGTTATTCATTAAATAACATTTGCCTTA
>CAVESC010000139.1:0-5969 GCA_963618275.1 Bacteroidaceae bacterium | reverse complement strand
TTTTCATATCATCCCTCTTTTCATAGCTATTTTATTAAATCATTTAATAACTTTCTAATATTATTATTTCATATTATAATAACTATAAGTTATGAGGTGATGTTATGAATATTAAACAATTAGAATATTTTGTAGACTTAAGTCAAACACTTAATTTTACTAAAACCGCACAAAATTTCTATATTAGTCAAACAGCAATTACAAAACAAATTCAATGTTTAGAAAAAGATTTAGGGATTCCTTTATTTAAAAGAAGTAAGAAATCTGTAAAACTAACACATGAAGGAATCCTTTATTTACCTTATGCCAGAAAAATCTTAGATGATGTAGCTTTAAGTTATCAAATTATCGAAGAATATCAAAAAGGTAATCATGGAAGTATTTCTATTGGTTTTATTAAATCTTTAGATGATGAACTTCTTTTAAAATTATTACAAAAAATAAAAGATCATTTTCCTCATATTGATCTTCATTATAAAGCTTATTCACGTCTTGAATTACTTCAACTCTTTAAAGAAAGAAAACTAGATGCCATTATTACCTTTGAATATCCTGAAATAAAAGATTATCAACACCTTTTATTAAAAACATGTCATTTAAGAAAGTATTATCATCAAGATTGTTCACTTGATTCTTTAAAACTTATTTATGATGTTCGTCAAGAATCTATGGAACATTATGAAATAGAACAAACACTTTTAAAAGTATGTTTAAAAGAAGGCTATGCGATTTTACATGATTTTATCGAATCAAATCAATATTCTAAATATCTTCAATATCAAGATTTAGATATTCTTTCTCCTATTTCTTTCTATTATCATATAGATTCTACTAATAGTGTCCTAAAAAATATTCTTCAACTCATAGAAAAAGGATAGCACACGCTATCCTTCTATATTTGTGACCAATTCTACTGGTTGTTCATATTCAAAATATTTTTCTGTTTCAGCAACAATTTCTTTTCTTAAACCAATTAAACCAATTAAGTTAGGAATTGCCATACATCCATTAACAATATCAGCTAAAATAAAGATAAATTCTAAAGACATAAATGGTCCAATCGCAATAAATAAAATATAAACAATTTTATAAATCTTTACCGCTTTTAAACCCTTAAGATAATACATACATCTTTCACCATAATAATTCCATCCAATAATGGTTGTAAAAGCAAAGAAAACAAGACCAATATTAACAATATATTTACCAATTAATGGAATAAATAACCCTACAGAAAACGCATGTGTTGTCATTTCTACTCCATTTAATCCTGTTGTATAAGATTGCGTTAAAACAATAGCAAGACCTGTCATGGTACAAATAACAATCGTATCAATAAATGTTCCTGTCATTGAAACAAGGCCTTGTTCAACACAAGAGTCTGTTTTAGCGGCTGCAGCTGCAATAGGAGCACTTCCAAGTCCACTTTCGTTAGAGAAGATACCACGACTAATCCCTTTTTGCATGGCAATAACCATGGTAATTCCTGTTCCTCCACCAAATACTGCTTGTGGGGTAAAAGCTGATTTAATAATTAAAGCAATGGCACTTGGTAATACTGTAATATGTGACACAAGTATTAAAACAACCCCTCCAATGTATAACACGCACATAAGTGGAATAACTTTTTCTGCTACAGAAGCAATTCTTTTGATTCCTCCAATGGTAATAAAAGCAACCGCTATTGTAAGTAAAATTGCTGTTACATAGCGAGGAACGCTAAGTGACATATTAAGTGCATCAGAAATAGATTTCACTTGCGTAAATGTTCCAATTCCTAGTAACGCTACTGATACCCCAAAGAAAGCAAAAATCTTCGCAAGTAAAGGACTATGAAGACCTTTTTCTAAATAATACATTGGGCCTCCAGCAATCTCTCCATTTTCATCTTTTTGACGATAACGAATGGCAAGTAATCCTTCAGCATATTTAGTTGCCATTCCAAAGAAAGCAGAAACCCACATCCAAAACAGCGCTCCTGGTCCTCCTGAAGCAATCGCTGTAGCGACACCGACAATGTTTCCTGTTCCTATTGTTGAAGAAAGTGCTGTACATAAAGCTTGAAAGCTACTAACATCCCCTTCTCCTTCTTGTTTTTTAAAGATACATTTAAAAGCTAGTTTTAATTTTGTAAGCTGGATCAATCTTAATTTGAAGGTAAAGTAAATACCTGTACCTAATAATAGACAAATAAGTGGTAATCCCCATACATAATTATTAATTTGTTTTAATATTTGTGTTAGTAATTGCATAAAAAAACTCCTCCTAATAAATTAGACGGAATTAATAATGAAACAATTCGATTCAGCCACTGTCCTTTTACCTGAGAGTTTCACCTTAATAGGTTTGCTCCTTCGGTGTTCAATTCAATGAATCTCTCCAATGGTTCGTCCAATAGCGATCCTTTTACCTGAAATCTTTAATTCTTCGGTGTTCTTATAGAATCTCTTTCGCCATTATCATCCGATACGCAATCATTATACCAAATTGTATACAATTGTAAATATTTATTTTAGAAACAGTATTTGATATAATGCATTCATGAAAAAAAATAAATATCTAATATTAACAATTCTTTGGATGATTTTTATCTTTGTGATGTCACAAACACCTGGAAATGACTCATCAAAACAAAGTAATTTTATTGTGAATATCATTATTCACTTTCTTCCTATAGCAAAAGAAACACTCTCTTTTATCGTAAGAAAATGTGGACATACGACAGAATATGCAATTCTTGCATTTCTACTTTACAAATCATTAATACATATTCAAAATCCATTGATAAAATCATTCTTTTTTACATTCTTATATGCTTGTACTGATGAGTTTCATCAACTATTTATTTCTGGTAGATCCGGTCAAATAAGAGATGTTTTGATTGATTCTACAGGTGCACTCATAATGATTTTTATAATCTATTTAACTAATAAAAGAAAGGACAAAAAAATCGGTTCATAGAACCGATTTTTATATATACTAAATACCAAATAATAAGTCTACATAAGTTGGAATTGGCCAATAAGAATCATCTACTAATTCTTCAATTGTATCCACTGTTTCTCTTAGTGATTGCATCATACCGAATACTTCATCTCTCCACATAGTTGCAGTTTCAAGGATTTCAGCTTCGCTTGCTTGTGCTTTAGCAATATTACTTTCTAATGTTGTTAATTTATCTTTTGCTTCTTGTAATAATCCAGCAAGTTTAGTTGCATCTTCTGTCAAGAATTGTGCTGGAATTCCTGCTTCTTTAGCAGCAACAACTTCTGAAGAAACTTTAGCTAAATAATCGCAAGCTGCTGGATAAATTTGAGTTTTAGCCATCTTAACAGCAGTTAAAGCTTCAACTTGAATTGTTTTAATATAGTTATCTAATAAGATTTCATAACGTGAAGCTAATTCTACTTTTGTATAAACACCTTGACGATCTAACATATCGATATATTTTGGATCTTTTAAGCATTTTAATGCATCAACTGTGTTTTTATGGTTAGGAAGTCCACGTCTTTTAGCTTCTTCTTCCCATTCTGCTGAATAACCATCACCATTGAAGATAATTCTCTTATGTTCAGAAATAAATTCTTTAACAACTTCTTCAAATGATTTTCCACCTTCAATGGCATCAGCCATTTGTGTCATTTCTTCAGCTAACATTGCATTTAAGATTGTGTTAGGACCAGCAACAGATTGTGCAGAACCTACAGCACGGAATTCAAATTTATTACCTGTAAAAGCAAATGGTGAAGTTCTGTTACGATCTGTATTATCTTTAGAGAATGTTGGAACAACAGCAACTCCCGTATCAAAACGTCCAAGTTCTCCATGATCAGATTTTTTACCTGTGCAAATATCTTCTACAACTTTGTCTAATTCTTCACCTAAGAACATAGAAATAATTGCTGGTGGTGCTTCGTTAGCTCCTAAACGATGATCATTTCCTGCAGAAGCAATTGACATACGTAAGATTTCAGCATATTCGTCAACAGCTTTGATTGTACAAGCTAAAGCAGCTAAGAATGGTTTATTTTCTTCAGGATTTTTTCCTGGATTAAATAAGTTGATTCCTGTATTTGTAATAATTGACCAGTTGTCATGTTTACCAGAACCGTTAACTCCAGCAAATGGTTTTTCATGCAATAAACAACGTAAACCATGCTTTTTAGCGATATCTTGAGCAATTTGCATTAATAAATGGTTATTATCTGTTGTAATATTTACTTTTGAATAAACACAAGCAACTTCATGTTGTGCAGGTGCAACTTCGTTATGTTTTGTTTTAGATGGAATTCCATATTTCCATAATTCAGCATCTAAATCTTTCATAAAGGCAGCAACTTTACGTTTCAATGAACCGAAGTAATGATCTTCTAATTCTTGTCCTTTTGGTGCCATAGCTCCAAATAAAGTTCTTCCTGTTAATTTTAAATCCATACGTTCTTGATAATATTTATCATCAACTAAGAAATATTCTTGTTCAGCCCCTACTGAAGCAGAAACCTTAGTTACACCTTCAACCCCAATTAAAGGTAATAAACGACAAGCTGCTTTACTTAAAGCATCACATGATCTAAGTAAAGGTGTTTTCTTATCTAATGCTTCTCCTGTATATGAACAGAATAATGTAGGAATATATAATGTACCATCTTTAACAAATGCTGGTGATGTACAATCCCATGCTGTATATCCTCTCGCTTCAAAAGTAGCTCTTAAACCACCTGAAGGGAATGAAGAAGCATCAGGTTCACCTTTTCTTAATGTTTTCCCACTAAATTCTAAAACAGCTTTTGACCCATCTGGTTCTAAAAAAGCATCATGCTTTTCAGCAGTTAATCCTGTCATTGGTGTAAACCAGTGAGTAAAATGTGTAGCTCCATGTTCAACTGCCCAAATTTTCATTGCATTTGCAATAACAGTTGCACATTCTTTTGATAATTCTTCGCCTTTATCAAGCGATTCATGGAATGCTTTATATGTTGATTTAGGAATTCGTTCCTTCATAACATCATCAGTAAAAGCTAGGCATCCATAATCTTCAACTAACTTGTTAAATTCCATCTTTGTGTCCCCCTTATTTAGTATATAAATTATCATTTATATGATGTCATTATACAAATGATGATATTAGTTGTCAATAACTATTACAAAGTTTTTATCATTTTAATAATTTTTTATTTATTTTATACAAAAAAAGAACAGTTGCTTATTGAGCAGCTGTTCTTCTTGCTTTCTTTTCTTCTTTTCTTCTTTTCTTTTCCCATTTACGATGCGTTTGATTATATTCTTCAACTTGACAATGAATTCTTTTATTTGAATGAACAATGGCATCCACAAATTCCATTTGATCTTTAGGCGCTACAGTTTGACGTGTCCCATCATCTAAATAAATTTCATATGAATGAGCATTTGTAATAATCTTTGTCATTTTTGCGATTGGATCAGTGATTGTTTCACAATTCATTAAATTGATTTCTTTTGTTTTTCCAATTCTTCGATGAATTTCTAAAGTTCTTCTTTTTACAACATATTTATAAGGTCTATAACCAAATAAATACCCTACGGCAACAACACCTAAAATAACAACCGCAGGTAAATCACTAAAATTACCAGTAATAATCATATACACAATATAAATAGCATAAAATATACTAAAATAAGCAGCAGGTAAATTTAACTGAACTTTAAACTCTTTTTCAAATGGTGTTAGTTCTGCATTTGATTCAACTTTTTTTGATTCCATAAAAAACCCCTCTTTAATTCTACTTTTAATTATTTAATAAATATCAATTTTCTCAAATAAAGTCAACTCATATTTAATAAATATCTTTAAAAAATAAGGGACGGGGAATCCCGCCCTTATTAATAATTTTATTTAATTTATCAATACTAAGCTTCTGCAGCTTCTTTGTTTTGATATTTTTCGTAAGCAATTAAGAATGGTGTGTAGATAACTGTTGATACAACAATTA
>CAVESC010000138.1:0-6158 GCA_963618275.1 Bacteroidaceae bacterium | reverse complement strand
AAAGACGAAAATCAAAGAAAAATGATATTTCCACTTGACAATCGTCATTTCATAATAGCTTTTATTACATAAAATGTATTTGCCTAAACTTTGACTAGTTTTTGACAAAGAAAAAATCCACAATATTGTGGATTTAACGGTTATATTCTTTTTTCATTTCTTCTATCTCTATTAATATATCTTCTTTTTTCTTATAAAACTCATGTCTATCGTAATCAAACAATACAGCAAGTACATATATATATTCTTTTAATATACCTTTATCATTATGTGCTTGATATATATTTTTAAGTTGGGTTGGTACTATTCTAGCTATTTGTCTAGCTAGTTCGTCTTCATATTCGTAACTACTATTAAAGAAATATTCTATCGCTAGAACTAATCCTTTAACATAATAACTAGCTACTTCATTTTCTCTTTGTTTGGTATTTTCATATAACTTAGTAAATTCATTTAACTTGTCAATTAATGGTAAAGCATTAGTTTCATCATTAAACTTTTTAAATAATTCAATGTATAAATGTCTAGCATAATCATTTATAAAAGAATCGTATACATCATATTTTTGAGTAGGTAATACTAGATTAGGTATTGTATCTTTATAAATAATATAGTTTTTCATAATAGATAATATATTCTCTATAGTTCCCTCGTGCATCATATAAAACCAATTAAGTGTTGTCTCACTACCACTAGGGTGAATAATAGGATCATTACCTACCCATTCTTTAAAGTCTTTTTTATAATTTTCTGCCAGTTCTAATAATCTTAAACGCTCATCATCGCTATTAGTCGTACAAAATGCTTCATATATTCCTTCTATGTAATATAAACCTAAACCAAACAAACAGTATGGAAAAAATTGTTTCATTACATTACGATATTTAGTAGTAAGTAAATAATTAAAATCTCTAAATAATGGCAACCAGAATGACTGCTTTAAGGCTGCACCTGAAAATTTATCACTGTATCTTATATAAAAATATTCAGCTAATAAATCAGGTTGTATTGGTTTAATCTTTCCATTTATCGTAAGCCCATACAAATCACAAATAGATTTAAATCTTTCCTCTGACATATTTGCTAATTCAAAGCAATGGAATTCATTATAATTACCATCAAATACATTTAATGAGTTGATAGCTATTGCTTCTTCTATAGAATCATATAATTGTTTATTATGTAAATAATCACATCCAAAAGCATCCTTAATAATAGTTCTGATATAATTTCTTTCTCTTAAAAAAGCATAATTTAATAATGAATCTTCATTATTTATTCCTTCTATATTATTAGCTAATGCATCAGCTATAAATAATAAATATAGTGGTCTTAAATTATTAGGATCTATCTCTTTCAATTTCTTTAAAGCTTCTCTTTTTAAATTGTCATTTATTGGATAATCTGGATACATTGTTTGAATATATGAAACAAATATATCTTCCAAGTTATTATTGTTTAATGGTTCTAGTATTATTTCTTCATCATATTCAAATGATTGGACTATTTCATTATATTCATGAATACTTGAATACCATGAAGACATTTCATTATTAAATGTATATTTAGGCGTTCTTTGACAAATTAAAATACATATATCAATATTTAATCTTTTAGAATATTGATAAGACATCCATTTAGCTAAAGATTCCATATCCGATATTTCAATATCTACTAAAATAAATACGTTCTTATAAGCAATATTAATAATATTTAACAAAGTATTAAAACTAATTCCTGTATCTCTATTTAAAGTAAAAGTATCCCACTTATTTTTATCAAGTAAATTACTAAATTCATAAGCTAATCGACTCTTACCAGACCCTCCTGGTCCTGATAGTGATAACCACCTAATATTAGATTGATCACTATTTACAAATTTATTTAAAGTTAATAGTTCATTATTATAGCCACTAAATTTTGTTGAATTACTATTATAAGTAAAAGGATGTTTGTAATCTACTATATTCTTTTTGATATTACTCGTTAAATGATCAGTACTTATATTAATATCTAAATTATCTTGTATAGCGTTTGTTATATAGCTTTCGTTTACTTTATCTATATATTCTTTACCTGATCTATTATTACGGGTTGTATGAATATAATAAATAATATTAGATAAAAAGATAACTGATTCTATATTTTGTTCTCTAATTATTTTTTCTTTTTTATTTTCTTTATCATAACCAATGTATGTTTCATCTAATGTTTCATCTTCTTTAATTATGTTTAATAAAGATACAATAAAACTATTAACTTTTTTAGGATCTAGTACATAGTCTAATACTTCATTAGCTATTTTTATAAAATATTTTATATTCTCATCAAGATCAGTATCAATAACACTTCTACGATATTGTGAATTTAATTCTCGATCACATTTTTTCCACTTATCTATTAAAGGTTCTGAAATCGCATCATAATCAGGAAATAATTTTTCACCAATAGTTTTATACGTTGCCACTTTTTCTCTTCCACAAAAATATATAAGTTTAATAACAGTACCTAAACATAGTCTCATCCAAACACCTCCAATATTTTATTATTTATAATTTCATAATATCCTTTTAAAATGTAAGCGTCAAACATATATAATTGAAAAATTCAAGTCAAAAAAAGCTACGACTTAAAATCGTAACTTTCATAATTATTCAGTTTCAAATTGACTGTAATAAAGTTGATGATAATAACCATGTTTTTGAAGTAATTCTTCATGATTACCAATTTCTACAATATGTCCTTGATCCATAACAATAATTTGATCAGCATTTCTAATTGTTGATAAACGGTGAGCAACAATAAATGTTGTTCTTCCTTTCATCATTTCATCAAAAGCTTTTTGAATTTGTAATTCTGTACGCGTATCGATTGAACTTGTTGCTTCATCTAAAATCAACATTGGTGGATGTGTTAACATAATACGTGCAATACAAACAAGTTGCATTTGTCCTTGTGACATATTTCCACCATCTTCTTCAACAATTGTATCGTATCCTTGAGGAAGAGACATAATATATTTATGCACACGTGCTTTTTTAGCAGCTTCAATGATTTCTTCATCACTAGCTTCTGGTTTTCCATAAGCAATATTTTCTTTAATTGTTCCTTTAAATAACCAACTATCTTGTAAAACCATTCCATACATTTTTCTTAAATCATCTCGATGCATTTCTTCAATATCAACACCATCAATTGTAATTTTTCCACCTTGAGGATCATAGAAACGCATTAATAAGTTAATTAATGTTGTTTTTCCACAACCTGTTTTACCTACAATGGCTGTCATTGTTCCTGGTTTGGCTTCATAATTAAAATCTTGAATTAATGGTTTACTTGGATCATAACTGAAATTTAAATGATCAATGATAATATGCCCTTGTTTATTTTCAATGATTTTAGATGTTGTTAATTCTTGAATTGTTTCTTCATCTAATAATGCAAAGACCCTTTGACTTGCAGCAATGGCTGTTTGCATTTCTGACATAACAGATGATATTTCGTTAAATGGTTTTGTATATTGGTTAGCATATGTTAAAAAGCTTGAAAGAATACCTACTGTAAATGAACCATTTAATACTTGGAAAGCTCCAAAAATACCAACAGCAGCATAAACAATACTATTGACTAAACGTGTTGTAGGATTGATTAAAGCTCCATAGAATTGTGAAATAACTCCACTTTTATGCATACGTTCATTGATTTCATTAAACTTTTCTTCGTTTTGTTCTTGATAATCAAAAATATTAACAATCTTTTGATTACCAATCATTTCTTCACAATAACCATTCATTTCCCCTCTTAAAGCAAGTTGTTCTTGGAAATAAGAATGTGTTCTTTTAACAATTAAAGAAGCAACCAATAAAGAAAGTGGTGTAAGTACAACAACAATTACAGCAACAGAAAAATGAATATAAGCCATAATTAAAATAGTTCCTACAATTGTTGCAATTCCTGTAAGTAAGGATGTAAAACTTTGTAATAAACCTTGTCCAATTAAATCAATATCATTGATTAATCTTCCTAAAATATCCCCATGACTTGTAGCGTCAATATATTTTAAAGGAAGAACTTGAATTTGATCAAATACTCTATTTCTTAAATCATTCGTAATATTATAAGTAATTGTATTGGTAATTTGTCCCATGATCCATTGAATCAAAGAAATAATTAAAATAACAACTCCAATAAAAATAAGTTTATTTAATAAAGCTTGAAAATGAACTTGATTCTTTCCAACTAATAAATCTATAGCTTGACCTATTAAAACCGGTGTAAGTAAAGTAAAGGCAACAGAGACAATTGATAAAACTGTTAATAACAAAATTAAAAAACGATAAGGTTTACAATATGTAAGTAATCTTTTAATTGTTTTTTTATCCATTGTGATCACCATCCTTACTATTTTGAGATTCATAAATTTCTTTATAAACCGTACAATTCTTTAACAATTCTTCATGACTATCAAAACCAACAAGTTCACCATGATATAAAACCATAATACGATCACATCTTTTTAAAGAAGCTGTTCTTTGAGAAATAACAATTTTTGTCATTTCTTTTAATTCTTGTAATTGTTTTTGTAATGCAGCATCTGTTGCATAATCTAAAGCACTTGAACAATCATCTAAAACTAAAATATCTGCTTGTTTATAAAGCGCTCTAGCAATCGTTAAACGTTGTCTTTGTCCACCTGAAAAGTTTTTTCCACCTTGAACAACAGGGCTTTCTATTCCTTGAGGCAGACGACTTACAAATTCTTTAGCTTGTGAAACTTCTAAAGCTTTATTCATTGTTTCTTCTTGATAAGGTTTTGACATACAAATGTTTTCTTTAATTGTTCCTGAAATTAATGAAGTATTTTGTAAAACATAACTAATATGTTGTCTTAATGTTTCTAATTTATAATCTTTAATATTTCTACCAGCTATTTTAATTTGCCCACTTCTAACATCATAATTTCTACCAATAAGTGAGACAAGAGTCGATTTACCAGCACCTGTTCCTCCAATAATTCCTACTGTTTCACCTTTATTGATCGTAAATGATAAGTTGTGTAAAACATCTTTTTGAAGATATCCAAAGTTAACATCTTTAAATTCAATCATTTTTTCATCAGGAATAAGGGTTGAATAACTTCCTTGGTCTTCAACCTGTGGTGTTGTTTCAAGGACTTCAAAAACTCTTTGATAACTTGCTGTGGCTTTATTATAGATTGATAAAACATTCGCAAAGACAATGAGTGCTTGTAAAATACTATTCATATAGTTAATTAAAGCAATAACTTCACCTTGAGATAAACTTCCTACATTTACTTGGAATCCACTAGCATAAATGATAATAATGATTGCAAAGTTTACAATTAAATAGGTAAAGGGATTTAGTAAAGCTTGTATTTTACCTACTTTTACTTGTTCATCTTTTTGATTTTTTGTTTCTAAATTAAATCTTTTTACTTCATGATTTTGATTTGAAAAAGCACGAATAACACGAACCCCTTTTAAATTTTCTCTTGCTATTAAAGCAATCTTATCTAATAACTTTTGAATACGAGAGAAATAAGGCATTGAAATAATCGTAATTGATAACATCGATACTGCTAAAATAATCGCCCCTACAACAAAGATCATTGATAAAGAACCACTGATCATAAATGCCATAAATAATGAACCAATCATTAAAAATGGAGCTCTTGATGTAAGACGAATGGTCATCGCTACAGCTAATTGAATTTGTACCACATCATTAATAAGTCTTGTCACTAATGATGGAGCTGTAAGGGTATCTAAATTCGCATCATCATATTTATTGATTTGATGATACATATCTTTTCTAAGTTGTGTCCCCACACTTTGAGATGTAAGGGAAGCATACCATTGACAAACAAGCGCAAATAAATAACCAAAGACAGCTAATCCAACAAGTACTAGCCCACATTTTAAAATATAATTGGTATCATTATGCGCGATTCCTTTATCAATGACAGAAGCCATTACAACCGGAACACATAATTCTAAAGCAGCTTCAAAGATTTTAAATACAAAACCTAAAGTTGCTGAAAACTTAAACTCTTTTACATATTTTAATAGTTTCACATTCTTCACCTCTGCGTTATTATATGATAAGATTTATCTATATGTAAAATATATATATTATAT
>CAVESC010000137.1:0-6178 GCA_963618275.1 Bacteroidaceae bacterium | reverse complement strand
ATACACTTTTTTAGGGTAAAACTTATTTTCTCTTTTAATTTTTATTCAGATTATCTCCTAAATCTTTTCTCATATATATAATCCTCCTGTGTATTTCTATTATATCACTTCTTAAATTTGAAACAAATTTGAGACAAATCAAACAGAAGACCTTGATATAATAAAAGTGTTATCGGACCCTCCTTGAAAGGAGGTGAAATTTGTGCTTTTAAATATATTTTGCTCTGTCGTGGCAGGAGTAATGACTTATTACATATGCAAAGGGGTAGACAGATTTTTCAAACGATAACTAGCCTCGTGTTAATTGTTCACGTTAAAAAACAAGAAAAGGTTAGAGTTGCAGCTCTAGCCTTTTCGTTTTGTGAAGTTTGTGCTTTTAAATTTCATCAACATTATAGCATTGACTTTTAAAATTATCAACGACTCTTCTTTTTATTCTTAGCTATTTCCAGTATCCGTCTATTATATTACTTCTTAAATTTGAGACAAATCAAGTAGAAGACTTTGATATAATAAAAGTGTTATCGGACCCTCCTTGAAAGGAGGTGATATTTTATGGTTTTAAACTTAGTTTGTTCTGTCGTGGCAGGTGTAATGACTTATTACATATGCAAATGGTTAGACAGATTTTTCAAACGATAACTAGCCTCGTGTTTAATGTTCACGCTAAAAAACAAGAAAAGGTTAGAGTCGCCACTCTAGCCTTTTCGTTTTGTGATATTCCATGGTCTTAAACTTCATTAATATTATAGCATTACAACTTAGGACTATCAACGATAAAAAACATAGATTTTATCATTTTTAATATTCAATAAATAATTTTTTAAATTCTATATTATACCATAATATCTATATTTTTTTAATTCTATTTTAATTATTTTATATCCTATACAATGTTTATATAGAAGAGTTTAAAAATGAGGTAAATCATATGGAAAATAGAAAATTGATTAGTAGAGATGAGATATACTTTTTAGTATTTTTTTCTAACTTTTTTATAGGTATGTTGTTATTAACAATCAAATATAATTTTGATTCAATTCAAGCATTTTTTGTATTTGCGAATATAGATCCTATTCCATTCTTTTTCCTTTTTATCGTATTCATTGCTTGGCTTTATTATTTTATTAAAATTATAGTCAAAAGACACATTTTAAAAAAACTTATAAATTTTATTAAAGATTTTACAGGTTTTATTAAAAGAAATGGTTGATTCCTATTTACATGTTAAGGTTCTTATTAAAGAGAAAAGGTTAGAATTGCAGCTCTAACCTTTTCTTTTATACTTTTAAATTTATAACAATATTATCAATGACTTTCCCTTTTATTTTTAGTACAATGAAGTTATAAGAAAAAGGAGAAAAGTATGAGTAAAATTGTATTTTTAGATGTAGATGGAACTTTGATTGACTATGAAACAAAGTTACCAGATTCAGCAAGAAAAGCTGTTGATCAAGCTAGAGCTAATGGACATAAAGTGTATATTTGTACAGGGTGTTCTAAAGATGAAATCTTACAAAGAAATCTATGTGAATTAGATGGTATGATTTTAGGAAATGGAACATATGTTGAAGATCATGATCATGTTATTATGCATCAAGCGATGCCTTTAGAAGAAGTAAAGAAGGTTGTTCATTGGTGTCAAGAAAGAAATCTTGCTTTCTATTTAGAAACAAATAGTGGGGTTTATTGTAATGATCAAATGATTAAAGATGGACCGGCTGTAATGATTAAATATGGTCAAGGTAAAGGCGCAGATCTTTCAAATGCAACAGAAAAAGCAAAAAGTTTTATTGATTCTTTTACATTGATCCATGGGGATGAATTTTATCGTGAAGATGTGAATAAAATTGATTTTATTATTCGTGATTATCAAGATCATTTAGATGCAATCGCTGCTTTTCCTCATTTAGCACATAATACTTGGGGAGGAAAGGGAGAACTTGCTTTATTTAGTGATTTAGGTCCTACAGGAATTAATAAAAAACATGCGATTGAAGTGTTGATGAATTATTTAAAAGCAGATAAAAAAGATACGATTTCTTTTGGTGATGCCAAAGTAGATTTATCGATGTTTGAATGTTGTGGTTTCAATGTTGCGATGGGTAATGGTGGCCCTGAAATTAAAGAAGCCGCCGATTATATAACAGATGATGTAAACGAAGATGGATTATATAATGCTTTTAAGTATTTAAAATTAATTTAAGGAGAATTTGTATGAGTAAAATTGTATTTTTAGATGTAGATGGAACATTAATTGATTATGAAGCAAAGTTACCTGCTTCAGCCGCAAAAGCCGTTGATCAAGCTAGAGCTAATGGGCATAAAGTGTATATTTGTACAGGATGTTCAAAAGCAGAAATCTTACAAAGAAATTTATGTGATTTAGATGGGATGATTGGTGGTAATGGAGCTTATGTTGAAGATAATAATCATGTCGTGATGCACCAAGGTTTATCTAAAGAAGATGTTAAAAACATTGTTGATTGGTGTAATGAAAGACATATTGGTTTTTATCTAGAAGCTAATAGTGGAATGTATTGTAATGATTATATGTTAGAACAAGGACCTGAAACGATGGTAAAATACGCTAAAGGTAAAGGAGCAAGCTTAGAAGATGCTAAAAGTTCTGCTCAACATTTTATTAATGGTTTCATTCATTTACAAGGTGATGATTTATACCGTGATGATGTCAATAAAATCAGTTTCATTTTAAGAACTTATCAAGATCATTTAGATTCTAAAGTAGATTTCCCTCATTTAGTTGCGAATACTTGGGGAGGTAAAGGCGAAGTTGCTTTATTTGGTGATTTAGGACCTACAGGGATTACTAAAAGACACGCTATTGAAGTCTTATTAGATTATTTACATGCTGATCCTCAAGATACTATTTCTTTTGGTGATGCTAAAATTGATTTATCGATGTTTGAATGTTGTGCTTATAATGTTGCGATGGGTAATGGCGGTCCTGAAATTAAAGAAGCTGCTGATTATATTACCGATGATGTAAATGAAGATGGTTTATATAATGCTTTTAAATATTTAAAATTAATTTAAGGTTGTTTAAATAAATATCATTTGATAAAATAAAATCATAAAAGGGAGTAGCTTGCCAAACATTTGGTTCACTTCTTCGTCAGTACAGTTATAAGATTTATAACTCGGAAAGTGATTGAATAGCGAGACTTTTACTGCAATGCAGTAGGAGTCCGCTTTTTTTATACCTACTGCAAAATAAAAGGAAGGGGTAATCATTATGATTCAACAAATTATTATTTTATTAGTAGGTTTTATTTTTCTCGTAAAAGGGGCTGATTGGTTTGTAGAAGGGGCAGCCAATATTGCTAGAAAATTGGGTATTCCTCAATTAATCATTGGTCTTACAATTGTTGCTATGGGAACAAGTATGCCTGAAGCAGCTGTTAGTATTACTGCTGCTATGCAACAAAATGCTGGGATTACGATTGGTAATGTGGTAGGTAGTAATATCTTAAATATTTTTATTATCTTAGGTATTACTTCACTTATAACGAATGTCAAAATACAAAAATCAACCATTCGTTATGAAATTCCCTTTATGATTTTTATAACAATCATCCTCATGATCTTTGGTATAACGGATATGAAAATTACTTTTATTGAAGGTATTTTCCTTTGGATTCTTTTTATTGCTTATCTTGTTTATCTATTTATCATGGCAAGAAATAGTGAAACTCAAGAAGAAGAAAAAAACATTCCTATTTGGAAGTGTCTTCTCTTTATTCTTATTGGTGGAATTCTTGTTGTTAAAGGAAGCGACTTTGCAGTAAGTGGAGCCAGTGCCATTGCTAGATATTTTGGTATGAGTGAAAGATTTATAGGTCTAACAATTGTTGCTTTTGGGACATCACTTCCTGAACTTGTTACTTCTGTAACAGCTGCTAAACGTGGTAATGCTGGGATTGCGATTGGAAATATTGTAGGAAGTAATATTTTTAATATTCTTTTTGTTATTGGAACAACTTCTCTTATTTGTAGTGTTCCTTTTGAAAGTAAATTTATTATTGATTCTATAATTGCAATAATAGCTGGTTTAATTCTTTGGTTTGGTACAATGAAACATCAAGAATTAAGAAAGCCTTGTGGAATTATTATGCTTTTATGTTATGGACTTTATTTTATCTATTTATGTTTGATGTAAATTCTATTTACAAAAAAATTACATAATTATTTTGAAAATGTAAACGTCTCTCCGTTTACATTTTTTTGTATTTTAAAACTTTTTAAAATCAATAAACTAATGAATGTGAGGTGAGTGTGATGAGTCGAAAAGAAAAAGTTAGAGAATTACATAACCAAGGTTACAACTGTGCCCAAGCCTTTCTTTGTAGTTACCAAGATCTTTTAAAGCTAGATGAAAAAGAGCTTTTTAAATTAGCAGAAGGTCTCGGTAGAGGTATTGCTGGATTAGAGGAAATGTGTTGTATTCCAATACTTATGGCGATGATTTAGAAACAAGTGATGGAAATATTGATCATTCTCAATCAAAACTCAAAAGCTATGCTTGTGGTAAATGTCTAGCGATGGATTTTAAGGAACAAACAGGAAGTTTGTGTTGTCAACATTTTAAAAGAAAATAAAGAGAAGAAAAGATCATGTAGTGATTTATTAGAAAAAGGTGTTGCTATTTTAGATGAATGTTTGAAATAAAAAAAGAAGAACTAATCTTCTTTAAGATGTTCTTCTTATCAAGTTTTATTTGCTTTATCTGTCATTATTATCGCTATTGGTTTTATTATTGTTTTTTTATTTAAGGTTTCTTCAGGAAAAGATCAAAAATTATTTAACTAAAAATTTTCCCCTTATTCAAAATAAAATAAGGGGTTTCTTTTTCTTTTAATTTCTACGATAATAAAAATAGAAAGAGTTGAGAAATATGAATGAAGATTTAATCTATCAAGTATTAGAAACAGTAAATGAAATACCAAAGGGATGTGTAGCAACTTATGGACAAATAGCTCGTTTGATTGGACGTGAAAGAAATAGTCGTTTAGTAGGAAAGGTGCTTGCTAATGCATCTTATTATGGTAATTATCCTTGCCATCGTGTAGTTAATCATGCAGGAAGACTTGTTCCTGGGTGGCAAGAACAAAAATTTCTTCTTGAAAATGAAGGTATTACTTTTAAAAAAGAAAATTATGTTGATTTAAAAAAACATCAATGGAAATGTTGAAAAGCGCCTAAGCGCTTTTTTAGTTATTACTATTTTGTTATTTTTCATACATTTTAACAAATATAATTTTTAACTTGATTGTTTTTTTGTATTCTAGTATTGTAAATTTACTCAAGGAGGCAGTTATGTTTAATATTGCAATTGTAGATGATGATCAAGATATTCATCAATATTTAGAAAAAATGATTTCAAAAATATTATTCAAATATCCTATACCATTTAAAATAATTCACTTTCTTTCTGGAAATGATTTTTTAAACAGTAAAGAAAAGTTTTCTCTTATTATTTTAGATGTAGAAATGAACAATGGGGACGGGATTATTACCAAAAATACTTTTAAAGAACATATACCCATTATATTTCTATCTTCTTATCAAGATAGAATGATTGAAGCTTTTGGAAGTAATGTTTTGGCTTATTTATTAAAGAATAGTAAAACTTTAGAAAATGATTTAGAAAACTATCTTATTCAAATAGCACAAGATGATTGTATTTATTTAGATCATCAAGTTATTTATTATCGAGATATTATTTATTTAAAGGCAGATAATGTTTATACAACAATTCATACTTGTAATAAAGATTATCTTATTCGAAAATCTTTAAAAGAAATGGAAAAACAACTTCATTTTCCTTTTTATCGTGTTCATAAATCATATATTATTAATTTTAGTTATTTAAAAAATATAAATCATTTAGAAATTACATTAAATAATTTAGAAGTTATAAAAATTAGTAGAGGAAAACTAAAAGATATTCAAAGAAATTATTATAACTATTTAAGGAGCATTATATGATTTTATTTTGTGAACAATTACTGTTGTTATTAAATGTTTTTATGACTAGCTATTTACTGTTTAATAGAGAATTTCATAAAAAACATTGTATTAAATTATTGATTTGTTTCTTATTATCTTTAATCATTATTATTCTAAAAAAACAAATCAATCCATCAATCATAAATAT
>CAVESC010000136.1:0-6331 GCA_963618275.1 Bacteroidaceae bacterium | reverse complement strand
TTATTGTATTGAATTCATCCATTATTTATAATCGCTTATTTATTTGACGCTTACCTTACAAACTACTATCTTACAGACAGACAAATAAAAATGATGCATACTCGCTAGGTTAACGAGTTAGCACCATTTTTTTGTCTTGAACTTCTAAAGTCAGGTACCATCTTTTCAATTTTTATCAAGTTATTAAACTATTTCTTCTAAAAATCCAAAAAATAAATATAGTTATCTTTTTATATGTTTTCATTTACATCTTCATGTTCACATATATAATTCATTTTTTTAATAAAATTCAATCTAATATTCGTACTTTCTCTACTATATACACTATCTGTTTCTTCGCATCCTCTTCTGAGTTTTCCATCAGATTCACATAATCTGCATATGTTCCATGATACTCTGCATCAAGAGAAGATTGGACGTAGGATTTGGCATCGAAATCTGATTGCTTGGAACAAGCACTAAAACCAACGCATAACATTGCTGTTCCGAAAATCACTATATATTTTTGTAATCTCTTCATCCTGTCATCCTCGCACTTTTACTTTACGAAAAAATCCACAAATTTTTCAGCTTTTGCTGGCAGTTTAAATTTATATTCTTTCCCGTCATAACTAAAAGAAAACTTTCCACCAAACAATCCTGCCTTTCCTTGGATGTTTTTCATATCGGAAATATAAATCTTTGCCAGTCGTTCGCCATAAGAATTATCTATATTAGCCTGATGAATATACAGGATATTTCCATTTATACTTAATAATACTAAGCCATTGATACTTCCTATCGCACTCCTTGATGATGCATATGTATATATTTTTCTATTGTCAGCCAGCTTTTCCTGTTCCATTTTTTTTATAATCTGTTCTGTTCTCATAGGCTATACTCCATATTACTAAAAGGCCAAAGATTACACTATTTCTGTTAATCCCAATACAATACTTTCAAATTTGATAGTATTATATCATTATTCTCTTTTAAATTATCAACTTTATTATTTTCTTTGAACAAAATAATATTATCCTGACAATATTCATCTGAATCTTCTAATTTTGAAATATAACTTGGTTCCAATAATTCTAATTTAGCAAATAAAATTTCTAATTTTTCAACACTTAATTTACTATCTATCCACAATTCATCTGCATAGAAGCTTCTTTTACCTACACTATCAATAAATTCTTTTCCATAAACACATACAAAAACACTTTTAAACTTTCCCTCTGATATATTTTCATTAACAAATTGATTCAACTGTTCAATTTCAGATATATCATCAATTGCAAATTGCGTATATTGTGCCACTGCTTTATCAAAAAAATTATATTCTACAAGGAAATAACCTTCTTCAGAAATTTTTTCTCTATTGCATTCATATACGTCTAACAAATTCGTCATTTACTTCCACCTCATAAATTAAATTTTAAATAATGTATAAGTGTACAATTGTCTATTTTTTTGGAACACGCACTAATCCCAATACTTAACATTATCGTTCCCAAAATCATTATATACTTTTGCAAGTTTTTCATCCTGTTATCCTCATACTTTTACTTTACGAAAAAATCCACAAATTTTTCAGCTTTTGCTGGCAGTTTAAATTTATATTCTTTCCCGTCATAATTAAAAGAAAACTTTCCACCAAACATTCCAGCCTTTCCTTGGATATTTTTCATATCGGGAATATGAATCTTTGCCAGTTGTTCACCATAAGAATTATCGATATTAGCTTTCTGAATATACAATACATCCTTGTACACGCTTAGAAGAACTAGCCCATTTATTGTTCCTATGACGCCTCCAATTCCTCATTTGACCGATGCATAAACATATATGCTCTTATCATCTAATACTTTTTCCTTAATTAGCTTTTCTATTACTTGATCTTCTTTCAATATTTACCACCTCATCTCATTTAAAAGCCAAAGTTAGCATTATCTAATTTTAGCTTTTAAATGTTTTATTTTTCTCTTACAGTATTATGAAAATTATAACTTATCAATTTCAATATCTGAGTGTATTTCCTTTGCATCTTCCATTGCCTCATTTAAAACTGAAATCAGATCTCTTCCATCATTAGTAACAAAATAATTAGACAAATCAGTAATATCTGAACTGATATTATTCCCCCATGGCGGTGTCAATTTTAAATCTTCTGCATCCCATACTACATAAGATGGGGGAAATTTTTTCAGTTCTTTTTTTATTCTACCTAATTCTTCCATTCCTTCGTTTATATCTTGATTTTTTAAACGACCTTGATATAGTTCTTTCATCAATTTAGGATAAACACTCCCCCACTTTCCATTTTCCAGTCTAATACATATTGTTGAAAAAAAAGCATGCAAAAAATCACTAGTTCCAACTTGATACCAATAATAGTCTACTTTAAATCCTACTGCCATTTTATCCTCCTTACTTCTTAAAGCGTACATCTAACAATGGATTTGCTGTTTGCAAATCATCTGCCAATTACTTTATAGTTTTATTAGGTACATCTTGTCCTCTTATATCTATTATAACCGTTTGCAATGTGTCCTCTGGCAAATTATCTAATCGTTGATTATACTGTTTATTTACGTTTCCTTTTAAGCTGCTTCTCTAAATTGATATAAAGTTTCTACAAATTGCCATAATAGCAAAACCTGTTGTATCAAGATCATTATTATCTAATAAAATATCAATTGACTTAAAATAACGACCATATATTCTATCTTCAAAAATATTTATAGCAGTTTCCCATTTTTCTTCACCACTATTCAATTCCAAATTCAAATTTTTATAATCTGTTTTTCTATATTTTTGCGATATATATATTTTCCATCTTTTTCCATTTCTTTCTTCCCTTCAATTTTCTTATTTATTTTTTGATAACAAAACAATACTTTCTACATGTTTCGTATGTGGAAACATATCATATAGATACATTGTATTTGTATGATATCCTATCTTTTTAAAATATTGAATATCTCTTATTTGTGTTGTTGGATCACATGAAATATAAACAACTTGTTTAGGATTTAATATTTTAACAGAATCCATAAATTGTTTTGTAGAACCACTTCTAGGTGGATCCATAATAACAACATCTACTTTGTTTTTTTCTTTAGCTAAAGATTTCATAAATTCAGTTGCATTATCACAAATAAATTGAATATTGTTTAATTGATTCATGCGTGCATTATTTTTAGCATCCTTAATAGCGTCTCTATTACTTTCTACTCCCATAACTTGTTTTACATTTTGTGAGAGAATCATTCCTATTGTTCCAATTCCACAATAAGCGTCAATTGCTGTTTCATTCCCTTTTATATTTAATAAAGATAATGCTTTAGTATAAAGATTAACACATTGATCATGATTAATTTGATAAAAAGATTGTGGTGAAATCTTAAATTTCAAGCCACATAATTCATCAACAATAAATCCTTTTCCATAAAGAACCTTATCTTCATTTCCTAAAACAATTGGTGTTTTACGTGTATTCACATTTAAAACAATTGTTTTAATACTTGGAAATTTCTTCACTAATTGACTACAAAATTGTTTAGAACCACGCCACATATTTTCATTACATACTAAAACAACCATTGTTTGGTTAGTTTTAACTGCTCGACGAATTAAAACATGTCTTAATAATCCTTTATGTCTTTTACGATCATAAATAGAAACTCGATACTTTCTTAAATAACTTTGTATATATTGTAGGATTTCATCCATAATATCTTCATGTAACAAACAATGTTTATATGGAATAATATCCTGACTATGTTCTTCATAAAGACCATATTCATATTTTTGATTAAAAGCGACAATTGCTTTATTTCGATAACCATTTTCTAATGGTGAAGCCACTGTCGGTTTTACCTCTATTTTTAGTTTTGCTTTATTTATTTCTTTTTCTATAAATAATGTCTTCTCTTTTAATTCTTCTTGATATTGATCTTGTGGATAAAAACATCCTCCACATTTCTTTATAATTGGACATTTCATTTTTATCACCCTTTACTTATCAATTATTATAACATAGGTATTATCATTTGATGAAATGATTTATGAGTGTTATAATCTAGCGGAGGTGAAATATATGAGTAAAATAGATATTATTTCTGGCTTTTTAGGTGCTGGAAAAACAACATTAATTAAAAAATTAATTGCTGAAGCATATCAAAATGAAAAAATCGTATTAATAGAAAATGAATTTGGAGAAATTGGAATTGACGGTACATTCTTAAAAGATTCTGGTGTTACAATCAATGAAATGAACTCTGGATGTATTTGCTGTAGTTTAGTTGGAGATTTTGAAACATCATTAAAAGAAGTCTTAGATACTTATCATCCAGATCGTGTTATTATTGAACCTTCTGGTGTTGGTAAATTATCAGATGTTATCAAAGCTGTTTCTACAATCAAAAGTGATGAAATGGAATTAGACAACTTTATTACAGTTGTAGATGCTAAAAAATGTCGTATGTATACTAAAAACTTTGGTGAATTCTATAATAACCAAGTTGAAAATGCATCTTTAATTGTTTTAAGTCGTAGCCAAGATATAACTGAAACTCAATTACAAGAATGCTTAGATATCTTAAAAGGATTAAATGATCATACCCCAATTATTACAACTGCTTGGGATAAATTAAATGGTTTAGATATCATTAATGCTTGTCAAGTTAATATTCAAGAAGAATTATTACATGAACACGATCATGACCATGAATGTTGTGGACATGATCATCATCACCATGACCATGATTGTTGTGGACATGACCATCATGAACACGATCACGACCATGAATGTTGTGAACATGACCATCATGAACACGACCATGACCATGATTGTTGCGAGCATGACCATCATGAACACGACCATGACCATGAATGTTGCGGACATGACCATCATGAACACGACCATGACCATGAATGTTGCGGACACGATCATCATCACCATGACCATGATCATGAATGTGGTTGTGGACATCATCACCATCATGCAGACGAAGTTTTCAACAGTATTGGATTTGATACTATTAAAAAATACAATGAAGTTGAATTAAGTGATATCTTAAACAAATTATGTAACGATGATAATGTTTTAAGAGCTAAAGGTTTTGTAGATAGTGGAAATGAAGATTGGTGGTATTTCGATTTAGTACCAGGTGAATTTGAAATTCGTTTAGGTAAACCTATTTATACAGGTCAAGTTTGTGTTATCGGTAAAGACTTAGATGAAAATACAATTAAGGAGTTATTTTTAGGATAAGCGTATGAATAAAACAAGAGTTTATTTATTTACTGGATTTTTAGAAAGTGGTAAATCTTCATTTATCCAAGATACTATTCTTGAACAAGGTTTTGGTGATGATGAAAAGACATTGATCATTGCCTGTGAAGAAGGTGAAGTTGCTTTCGATATTCCAGCCTTAGAAAAAGAAAACACATCTGTTGAATTTATTGAAAATGAAGAAGATTTAAATTATGAAACTCTTCTTCATTTACATCAAAAATATCAACCAACACAAGTTATGATTGAATATAATGGTATGTGGGATAATACAAAATTCGTTGATGAAATTTGTATTGATCAATGGCAAGTTGTTCAAATCCTAACAACTATTTCTGCTGAAACTTTTGATCTTTATTACAACAATATGCGTGGTCAATTTGTTTATCATGTAACAGGTAGTGATTTAGTTATTGTCAATCGTTGTGATGAAAATACAAAGAAATACCCTATTAGAGGAAGTATTAAATCTTTAAATCCAATGTGTCAAATTGTTTATGAAAATAAAAATAGACAAATTGAAGATTTAACTGTTAATGATTTACCATATAACTTAAATGATAATTATATTGAAGTAAATGATATGGATTATGGTATTTTCTGTATGCATATTATGGAAAATCCTCAAATCTATGAAAATAAAACAATTAAGATCAAAGGTAAAGTTATTGGTCGTGATAAATTAATTGAAAATGGTTTTGTTTTAGGTAGACAAGCCATGGTATGTTGTAGTGAAGATATGCAACTTCTAGGTTTAGTATGTATTAGTAAATATGCTAAAGATTTAATTAAAGATGAATGGTTAGTGGTTGATGGAACAATTAGTTTAGAGTATGATGAATCTATTCAAAGTAATATTCCTATTTTACATGTTGATCATTTAGAAGGTGCTAAACCTTTAGAAAATGAATATGTTACATTTGATTAAGAGCTTTTTAGCTCTTTTTCTATTTTATTTATAAATACTTTCATGTATAATGAATAGGCAAAAAGAGGTGGAAGTGTATAAATAAAATCAACATTTTTACGAAAAAAAAGACGACTTAAAAACAA
>CAVESC010000135.1:0-6349 GCA_963618275.1 Bacteroidaceae bacterium | reverse complement strand
TAAACTAAATAAAATATTTCAGTTTAACTGGTACTTTTTCTTGACGTAGTACCAACAATTATTTATTCAGCTTCAGGTCCTTGACTAAAACATGCAATGAAACCATTCGTAGACATTTTAATTTCTACAAAAAGAAAGCTGGTATTCCCGATACCTATACTTTTCATTTGGACGGACAAGAACAGGGACTAAGATGCCATTTTCTTGAACGCTTTTTATTAATGATTCCATTTCTTCATCTAATCTAACATTGAATGGATGTTTTTTGAAATCTGAAATATCACCAATTGGTATCTTGACGACTTTTTCAAGTTTTGCTTCTTGACGCTGTTCTTCTGTGGTAAAGAGATCATCGAGAGAACTCGTGTTTATTTTTGGCAATGGTTTTGTCAATTTGTTCGACCTCCTTTGCTAAACGTTGATAGGCGAGGGTAGACTCGCTGTTAGGAGCATATTTGACGGGACTTTGACCGCTTAATGATGCTTCACTAGTCTTAACGACACGTGGTATTTCAGTTTTGAATACTCTGATATGCTGACCATAGTTTTCACGAACCTCATTAGCGATATGCTTTGATAAATTAGTTCTTGCATCTGTCATTGTAATTAATATTCCATCAATCTTTAAATTTGGATTGATTTGTTTTTTAGCAGTTGCAATCGTATGAAGTAGGTCATTTAAACCATCACAGGCATATGGTTCAGCCTGAACTGGAATAATGACACTGTCAGCAGCAACCAAACCATTGATAGTAAATAGATTTAAAGCAGGGTTGCTGTCAATCAAAACATAATCGTAATCATTTTTGAGTGTATCAATGACTCTTTTAAAGATTGTTTCACGACTCATGACATTTGAAAGTTGGATATCAGCACCTGAAAGAGAAATATTTGCAGGTAATAGATCAAAACTTTCATCTGTATGAATGACGGCATCCTTATAGTTCATTGAAGTTTCATTGATTTCATTAAATAAGACATCTTTGATACTGTAAGGATAGGAATTAGAGTCACGATAACCTAATCCTTTTGTCAAACTTCCTTGTGGATCAAAGTCAACAATGAGGACTTTCTTTTTATCTCTTGCAAGACATGCACCCAAGGAAACAGAAGTAACAGTTTTTCCTACACCTCCTTTCTGATTGGTAATTGCAATCACTTTGCTTTTGCGCATAAAAAATCTCCTTTCTACATAGTCAAGATTGTTTCAATCAAGCTATGTAAAAGGAGAGTTCAAAATTTGATTTGTTAGTAATATGTTAGTAACTGAAAACAACCAACAAAATCTAGAGAGCTCCCACAGCGCTCCAACCGACTTATAAGAATGTTGAAAAAACATAGATAAATAGGACTTATTTTATATTTTGATTTGTTAGTAGTATGTTAGTCATTTGTTAAAAGCTGTGTTAGTAACGTGTTAGTAATATGTTAGTAACCGAGAAAATCTTTAGGAGTTTCATAAAGCTTCAACAATTTTTTATCGGAAATTCATAAAAAATTAAGATGGTTAAAAATTAAAAAAGCCTTGATAAAATCAAGACTTTTTAGCTCTTTTTAGGGAAACCCTAATTATTTACAAGCTTCTTCGATTGCAACAGCAACTGCAACAGTAGCTCCAACCATTGGGTTGTTACCCATACCGATTAATCCCATCATTTCTACGTGAGCAGGAACTGATGAAGAACCAGCAAATTGAGCATCACTGTGCATACGTCCCATAGTATCAGTCATACCATATGAAGCAGGACCAGCAGCCATGTTATCAGGATGTAAAGTACGTCCAGTTCCACCACCAGATGCAACTGAGAAGTATTTTTTACCTTGTTCAATACATTCTTTTTTATATGTTCCAGCAACTGGATGTTGGAAACGAGTAGGGTTAGTAGAGTTACCAGTGATTGATACATCTACACCTTCTTTATGCATGATAGCAACACCTTCACGTACGTCATCTGCACCATAGCAGTTAACTTTAGCACGTGGACCATCACTATAAGCAGTTCTAGATACTTCTTTAACTTCTCCAGTGAAATAATCAAATTGAGTTTCTACATAAGTGAAACCATTGATTCTTGAGATGATTTTAGCAGCATCTTTTCCTAAACCATTTAAGATAACTCTTAATGGATTTTTTCTAACTTTGTTAGCTTTTTCAGCAATTTTGATTGCACCTTCAGCAGCAGCGAAAGATTCATGTCCAGCTAAGAATGCGAAACATTGAGTATTTTCGTTTAATAACATTGCTCCTAAGTTACCATGACCTAAACCTACTTTACGATCATCAGCAACAGATCCTGGAATACAGAATGATTGTAATCCAACACCGATTGTTTTAGCAGCATCTTCTGCTTTAGTATCACCATTTTTAATTGCCATAGCAGCACCAACTGTATATGCCCAACAAGCGTTTTCGAAACAAATTGGTTGTGTAGATTTTACGATATCATAAACGTTGATACCTTTTTCATCACAAATAGCTTTTGCTTCTTCGATTGATTTGATATCATATTTAGCTAATGCAGCGTTAATTTGATCAATTCTTCTTTCATAACTTTCAAATAATGCCATTTTTTCGTATCCTCCTATTATTCTTTTCTTGGATCGATGTATTTAGCAGCATCGTTGAATCTACCATAGTTACCTTTAGCAGCTTCTAAAGCTTCATTAGCATCTTTTCCATCTTTAATCATTTCCATCATTCTACCTAAGTTAACGAATTCGTATCCGATGATTTCGTTGTTATCATCTAAAGCGATACGAGTGATATAACCTTCAGTTAATTCTAAGTAACGAGGTCCTTTTAATTTAGTAGAGTATGATGTACCTACCATTGATCTTAAGCCTTTACCTAAATCTTCAAGACCAGCCCCAACAACTAATCCTCCTTCAGAGAATGCTGATTGAGTACGTCCATAAACGATTTGTAAGAATAATTCTCTCATAGCTGTGTTGATAGCGTCACAAACTAAGTCAGTATTTAAACCTTCTAATAAAGTTTTACCAACTAATGCTTCACTAGCCATAGCAGCAGAGTGAGTCATACCTGAGCATCCAACAGTTTCGATTAATGCTTCTTCAATGATACCTTCTTTAACATTTAAAGTAAGTTTACATGCACCTTGTTGTGGAGCACACCAACCAATACCATGTGTTAAACCAGAAATATCTTTGATTTCTCTTGAATATACCCATTTTCCTTCTTCAGGAATAGGAGCACATCCGTGTGATGCACCACGATTTACAGTGCACATTTCTTCAACTTCATGTGAATAAATCATTTTTTATTTTCTCCTTTCATCACATTAATGATCACAAACATTAAAAAAGAAATAACGTAAAACTACATAAATTTCTTCCTTCAGGTGAAGGAATTCACCTGAACAAATTATAAAGTGTCGATTAAAGAAAGTCAATGAAACAAGAAAGATAAATAAATGAAAAAAGGAATTTTTTTGTGTCTATCAAGGAATATTTTATAAAAAAAGAGACAAAATACTATTTGAAGTTGAAAAAAGTAGTCAAAAAGGGTTGACACACAAGGTTAGTGTATGCTAACTTATAGACAGTTAGTTACAACTAACTTCGTGTTAATAAATCATTTTTTATTGATACCAAATCACAAACAAAAATCACAAACAAACACAAACAAAACAAAATGAAAGAAGGAAGTATTAAAATGGATTTAATTCAAAGTATTAAAGCACGCGAAGTATTAGACTCTCGTGGAAATCCAACTGTTGAAGTTGAAGTAAGAAGTGAATGTGGAGCTTTTGGTAGAGCAATCGTACCAAGTGGAGCTTCTACAGGAATTTATGAAGCGGTAGAATTAAGAGATGGAGACAAATCACGTTATTTAGGTAAAGGTGTTTTACAAGCTGTTAAAAACGTAAATGAAGTAATCGCTCCTGAATTATTAGGATATGATGTTTTTGCTCAAAGAGAAATTGATCAAGCAATGATTGATTTAGATGGTACAGATAATAAAGGTAAACTTGGAGCAAATGCTATCTTAGGTGTTTCTCTTGCTGTTGCTAAATGTGCTGCTGATTCTTTAGGTATGCCATTATATCGTTATATTGGTGGAGCAAACGCTCATGTTATTCCTACACCAATGATGAACATTATTAATGGTGGAGCACATGCTGATAACAACATTGATTTCCAAGAATTTATGATTATGCCAGTTTCAGCTCCTACATTTAAAGAAGCAATTCGTATGGGTGCTGAAGTATTCCATAATTTAAAAGCTGTATTACATGATAAAGGATTAAATACTGCTGTAGGTGATGAAGGTGGATTTGCTCCTAACTTAAAATCAAATGAAGAAGCTATTCAAACAGTTATTGAAGCAATTGAAAAAGCAGGTTATAAACCAGGTGTAGATGTTAAACTTGCAATGGATGTTGCTAGTTCAGAATTCTATAAAGATGGTAAATATGTTTTACCAGGTGAAGGAAATAGAACATTTACTTCAAAAGAATTAGTTGATTTCTATGCTGAATTAGTTGAAAAATATCCAATTATTTCTATCGAAGATGGTCTTGATCAAGATGACTGGGAAGGATGGAAATATTTAACTGAAAAATTAGGTAAAAAAGTACAATTAGTAGGAGATGACTTCTTTGTAACAAATACAAAACGTTTACAAGAAGGTATTGCTAAGAAAACTGCAAACTCTATCTTAATTAAAGTTAACCAAATTGGTACTTTAACTGAAACATTAGAAGCTATTCAAATGGCTCAAAAAGCAAACTATACTGCTGTTGTTTCTCATAGATCTGGTGAAACAGAAGATACAACAATTGCTGATATCGCTGTTGCTACAAATGCTGGACAAATCAAAACAGGTTCTGCATCAAGAACAGACCGTATTGCTAAATACAATCAATTATTAAGAATTGAAGATGAATTAGGAAAACAAAGCTTATATGGTGGAGTAGATTCATTCTATCAATTAGATAAATAATTTTGCTATTAAAAGATAATGTTGTTATATCCCTTTAACGATTAAATCGTAACTTCCCAATTTTTAGACTAAATCATATAATGAGATATTATCTTTTAATAATATAGATAAGGAAAGGTGATGTGAGTCACCTTTTTTTGTAAATAAATTACATCATTTTTTAAAAGAAAAAAAGAATGTTGTAAATAAAAAACAAAAACCAATGTAAGCCTTTAACAAAGAAAGATGTCACGTTATGATAATCATGTCAAAATTAATTAAGGGAGGAAATAATTATGGACAAAATGGCAGATGTCTTAGGTCGTGCTGGTGCTTGGTGCGGTCAAAACAAATATTTATCTGCGATCAAAAATGCGTTCCAAAACTTCATGCCTTTAACTATTGCTGGGGCAATCGGGGTTTTATGGTGTAACGTATTAGTTAATGATCAAACAGGGTTAGGAATTTTCTTTAAACCAATTATGGCTTTAGATTTCTTAAACCCAGCATTCCAAGCTGTTAACTTCTGTACAATCAGTTGTATCACAGTTGGTATCACTCTTGGTATCGCCCAAGAAATCGGTGTTTGGAACATGGGAGCTGAAAAAGCTGGTTATATCCCAGGTTTAGTTGGATTAGCTGCTTGGTTATCAGTTACAAACACTTCACACATCGTTGAAGGAGCTAAAGATGCATTCTCTGGTATCTCTTCTAATGAATTAGGAGCTACTGGTTTATTCACTGGTATGATCATTGGTGTATTAGCTGTAGAACTATTCTGCTTCTTCGAAAAACAAGATGCATTAAAAATTAAAATGCCAGATCAAGTTCCACCAGGAGTTGCTCGTGCATTTGAAGTTTTAGTACCAGCTACTATTACTTTAATCATCACTGCTTGTATTGGATCAGCATGTTATAACTTAACTGGTTTATACTTAAATGATGTCATCAAAAACAGTATCCAAGGTCCACTAGGTGCTGTAGGTGCAACAATTCCAGGTGTTATGATTATTTACTTAGTAATCATGTTATTCTGGTTAGTAGGTATTCATGGTAACAACATGTTATCTGCAGTTAAAGAAGCATTATTTACACCATTAGCACTTGAAAACGTTGAAAAATTCAATAAAGGTGAAAAACCAACAAACATCATCAATATGTATTTCTTACAAATGTGTGGTGAATTTGGTGGTTCAGGTGTTACTATTGGTTTAGTAATCGCCATCATGATTTTTGGTAAACGTGAAGATAACAAAGCAATCGCTTCATTATCATTAGTTCCAGGTTTATTCAATATCAATGAAACAGTTACATTCGGTATTCCAATGGTATTAAACCCAATCTTAGGTATTCCATTTGTATTTGCATGTTTAATAACTATCTTAATTGGTTATGTATTAACAG
>CAVESC010000134.1:0-6517 GCA_963618275.1 Bacteroidaceae bacterium | reverse complement strand
ATAAGGCAAATGTTATTTAATGAATAACACACATTTCGTCTAACATAGCCATAAAATCGTTATCAACGTTAGATAAGTTTTCAAATATAGGTGCCACATCTAAATACACATGGTTTTCTCCTTTATATTTTTTATTTTTCTTATCACCTATGATCAAATTTGAAAAAAACAATATTGAAGGATGACAACGAACACTGATTGTTATTTTATATTCAGTATACCCATCTGTTTCTTTCAATTTATAAAATAATTCTGGTCTTGACCCTCTGAATTTATAGATTGACTGATTTTTATCCCCAATCAAAATAGAATTTAAGCTACACTTGTTTACAATATACTTAATAAATCTGTGCTGAAATTCGTTTAAATCTTGTGCTTCATCTATATAAATAGCAGAATATTTTGCTTGTATATATTTTTGTGCTGACGGTATTTTTTTTAATAAATCTATAGCAATCAAATAAGTTAACGATGAAATTTCATATACTCCTTTTGATAAATCAATAATCCATCTATTTAATTCGTACTTTATAGATTCAATATTATATTTTCTTATTCCTTGCCTTGTAATTATTTCCACATCAGAATTTCTACTAGGCATCCTATATTTTAATCTATCAACCGAATCATACCCTCTACATCTTAAATATCTATTTTTATAAGGCTCTATTATTTCTTTTAAAACAAATGAATCTAATGTTCCAATGTACGAATCATTAACATCAACACATGCTGTTATTTTTTCTTTCAATTGTTTGGATGCTTCTTTAGTAAATGAAGTAACTATAATGTTTTTATTTTTTTCTTCACATAGAAATTCCTGTTCTATTTTTTTTACAATTGTGTATGTCTTTCCAGATCCAGGACCTGCAGAAACAACAATTTTTCTATCTTTTGATTGAATTATTTTTCCCTGCTGTTTATTCAATATTTCAAACAATTTATTATTCATCCATAAACCTCAATAAAATAGATGACTTATTTCTATCATTAATTTCAAATGAGATATTCCCATCTATTATATAATTATGTAAATTCTTCAATTTTGCTTTTTTTAAATACTCCATATCATTATTATCTATTTTACTTTGACCAATGAACTTTAAAAAATCTTCTTCGAATCCATCATGTCCTATTGATAAATATATTCCATAACGTTCAACCAGCTCTTGTATTTCAATCATTTTACATTCAATATCTGCATTTGAATCAAGTTTCTCATCAAATCTAAAAGTATCTTGATCAATTTCCTTTACACCTAGAATAGTAGCTAATTCATTTGATCCATTTTTGTCTAAACAGTTTAAGACTCTTTCAATTCCCGCATACCTTTTTAAAGGTTTATAAGGAACTTTAAAAATATCATTATCCGTTTTAATATATGTTTGTATTCCTAAACCATTTAAAAATTTCTTTACCGGAAAAAAATCAACTCCATTTACACAAAAAATTCCCATTTTTTTTCTAGTCAAAAATTTTTGAAAAGATTTATCTTTAATAGCCAATGTATTATAAAAATATTTTTCACTAACCCCTTCCACAAGTAAAACAGTATCATAAAATAGCATTTCACCAATTTCTTGATTCATTAAATATCCAAATTGAGCAAAAGTATTCTCCTCTATATTCATAGCCCTATATGTAGTAAGGTTTCCCTCTCTTATAAGGCGAATTATTTGTTCCATTTTTTTAAAGTCAACAATATATGGACTATGACTTGTAAAAATAAATTGATTCATTTTCAAACTCTCTATCAGTTTTGAGTACGTTTGTTGTAATAATGGATACAAATGATTTTCAGGTTCTTCAATAATAAGAATTTTAATTTTTTCATCGTCATATGATAATTGTTTCAAAAGCATTGATAATGTTTTTATCCTTCCATCCCCCATATTACCAATACTATTCCCAGCTTTATCTACAAAAGATATTTCAAGAGACTTATAAATATTTGAAACCTGTATATTACTATTAATTTTAAAAGAAATCCCATCGAATATTTCTTCAAATTCTGAATTATTGTTTAAGCTAGCTGTCATATCTTTAATGATTGCATCATCAGAAATCGATTCATTCATTTTACTTGCCTGATTTAAAACCTCTTCGCTTATAGTTCTCTCATGAGATTCATTGTTTTTCTTTTGATAAGAAAAGTAATTATTCATATTCCTTTCATAATTATAATTTGGTTCTATATAAATAATATCAAGAATTTTATCTAATTCATTTGTAACATTCGTTGCAACCGTTTTTTTATCAATATTCCCAAAAATCAAATGTTCATCATACACCATCAATTCCTGACTATATTCAGCCACTAATTTAACATATAAAACCTCATTGTCATTTTCTGGTTCTAACCATTTTCCTATTAATGATCTTTGAGACATAGTAATATTATTCATTATCATTTTTATTTCAATTTCAATATTTTCCTTATTATGATTAGTTGAATCATTTTCATTAAATGGAATACGTCTAATAGCCGGATCTAATACTTTTCTTATTGCAAAACAAAGATTAGATTTTCCAGTATCATTTCTACCCATAATCAAAAACTTTGTTTGCAAATTATCTATACATAGATCTAACCCTCTAAAATTCTTGATTTTTATAAATGTAATATGCAATTAAATCACCCCTTCTAAAATTTTTATTATATTTTCCCTACTCCATTGTTTTCCAAATACTTCCATATCTCATTCTAATGTATATTCATTTTTATAAAACACTAAAACTAGACATTCCATATTCAATCTTTTATGTAAAACTGTAACAAATTGCAATACATTCCTTTTTTCATGAATTATTTTGTAAAAATAGCTTTCTATTCTTTAGTAACAATACAACATAAAATACTTTAATATCTTTCTATAATTATACTATACTTTTCTTTCCAAATAAAAAGAAGTATTCAATTTTTTTAAATTTCAAATACTTCCTTAGTTTATTCTCAATATAATTATTTTATTTCAAATTGATAATTATCTAATCCGTCAATTACTGAGCAAATTTTTTCATTGTAAACATGAAATAACTCAACCTTAGCATTTTCTATAATAGAAATCATTTCTTTTTTCGATATGCCCTTTTCTTCCATTATATCTAAACATTTCGCTACGGTAATTCTATCACTTTCATGAATACTTCCCATAATCATCCACATACATTCATCCATATTATTCTTATTATCCATATAATAACTCCTTCTATTAATCATATAAATAGGTAAATTGAAGTCATAATTTTTCCGATAAAAACATTTGTAAAAATGGCTATTTTTTATTAAAAAAAGATTTTAATTCGTTTATCTTTGTAAGTCGATTTATTTCATGGTTATTCTCATAATATATAATCACAGGTACCGTATCAACCCTATTACTTTCTAAAAAATAAATAAACTTAACATTTTTCTTCCAATACGCTGTATTAATATACTTAATAGTTACATTATTTATCTTTAAAAATTTTTCTAATTCTTTTTGAAATTTTATACAATCAATACAATCTGGTCTACCATAGTAGTAGTACCCTTGTTTATAATCTAATTCTGTTAAATCATTTATACTATCGATTTCACCTGTCTCTATTTCTTTATCATGACTATTAATCAAGACTATTGAAATCAATATACAAAATAAACTTAATATTAATAATAATTTCTTTACGGATTGCATCCTTTTGCTATTACCTTACCAAGATCAGTTTCTGTTCTATGTGGTTCTAAATTCCAAGGATTTTTAAGTTTTCCTATTGTCATATGATGACATAAAAATTGTGCTTCCATTGATGCGGTATGTTTCCATTTAGAACTACTTTTATGTTTTTTATACAATTCTTGGAACGCAGTTTTAGCCACTGCATAATTTGCTGCAGGTAAATCATTAGGGTATAAAGCAGAGCCTTTAAAATTTACGCTTAATGAAACAACTCCATTTCTTGTGATCCATTTGCTTGAATTAAAATACTTACTATAGCCAGATGATGCTCTAGCATTATTATTAGAAAGTGCCGACATATATTGTCTATATAATTCAACATCTTTTTGAGTTGCATACATATGATTTGAAATATCATAATCATTGCTATATAATTCACCATTTTGTATCAAATAATAGATGTTTATATATTCCATAATTTCTTCATCTTCTTTTGAAATATTTTCTGATTTTTCTAAAGCACTAGCAGTTACACAATTAACACCTAAAAGTAAAGCTACTAAAGCAGTAAATAAAATTTTTTTCATTTGAATTCTCCTTTCAATCAACAATTAGTTTTTTACAAAACAATACTACTAAAACAATTTGAATCACACATACACAAAGAAAATATATAGATAATATTTGCACCATAAATGGAACAATATCCAGTAACGCCGCCCAATCACTTTCTATCAGTAATCCTTTTATATAATTTATACACATCAACAAGGTGATTATACTAATGATATTGTTAATAACCAATGTATAAATGAACTGTTTGCTTTTATTTAAAAAGAACATAACGTTAATAAATAACAATAATATATTTGCGAACAAGCATAATGCAATAATAAGTATCATTATTTTCACCTCCGTTAAACAACGATTACTTAAATGAAAATCTTATAATCATATATTTAGATATATACACAATGTCAATATGAGATAAATACAATTCAATAAAACTTGCATTTTGTTGTTTATATATTTATCATTTTCTCTTTGAAATAATTTTATATTATTTGCTTTCCTCTACCATTTTCTTAATTTTCTTATATAAATAAAGAAAGTTAATTAGGCTTTTTTTAAATACTTCTTCAACTATTCTTTCTGTATTATTTTCTTTTTGGCTATTAATTACATTATAAATAAAGTTATCAAAATCTTCTTCATTCATCATTATAACTTCACCATTTTTTATAAGTTTTATCGGTTTATTTGTTAAAAATATTTTCTCACCAATTTCTGAATATCTTAAAATAGAAACACTTCTCATTTTATTCATTAATTGCATGAAATCACTTGGACAATTTAAAAGAGCGGAGTGTTTACTTATATCTTGTAAAACTATATTTGCATCACAAACATAAATTCTATTTAATACATCTCTTAAAAAATAGCATACAACAAAGAAGCCTACCATTTCCATCGGTACATGAGACATCCATACTCTAATTTTATCACCTTGCTTGATTTTATATAAACCATTTAGAAATAAAGAATATTTATTATAAAAATATTCTTTATTTCTTTTACCGTAATCAACAACACCATATTTACATAATTGTTCATATCTTTCATTAATACTAAAATTCTTAAAGTTTCCTAACGAATAATCGTCTGGACAACAAAGAATAGTATCAGAATCTATGAATCCTGTTGCATATAAATAACGTAAATTTGCTTCAGTTGTACTATCGAAACACACTTCTATCATTTTATCCAATTTTTAAAGTCATTGTTTGGGTAATTCTTCCACCATTCAAGACTTCCCCTTCTACTAATGAAATATAATAACTTGCCGTACATTTCACTTTATTTCCTTTTTTAAATGACTTTGTTCCGTCTACAAAACAGCCTAGTAAATAATTTGGAAAATTACTATGTTGCTCAATAGCTATGGTATTAGAAGCATACGAATTTTGATCTTTAATAGTGTGTTTACCATAAATACTTCTAATTCTTGCTCTTTTATTTTTTGCTTCTAATTTTATGTGTAGATCAATTGTTCTATCCGCTGCAACAATCCATTTATGTTTCGCAACAATTTCAAACAACGTACCCCTTTGCTGAGAAATACTATCCTTATTTTCTACAAATTCACCTGTCTCCTCATCCAAATATAGCGCCTGCTCTGTTTCATAAACAATCGGCTCTTGCTCCTGAATATTGTCATCTAATGCATAAGATGGTGATGCAATCATCCCCAAAGTAAGAAGCATAACCGTTAAAATAGTTAAAATTCTTTTCATCCTTATCTCCTCTTCTTTTATATTTCGAAAACGTTCTCTAATTGAATATTATCATATATTAAATTATTTGTACATAGTTTATCTATGTATTGATATTTTTTAAATGCATACTATAATAACAGTATCTTAACGTTAAGGAAGTATTAATATGGCCAGAAAAAATAGTTTTTTTAAATTAGATATGTTACTTCTATGTATAATCGCTAAACAGGATTGTTACGGTTATGAAATTACAAAACAAATCAAAACATATTCTCATGAATTAATAGATATTAAAGAAGGTACCATGTATCCTATTTTGTACAAATTACAAGATGAGAATTATATTTCAAGTTATGAGAAAGTAATTGATCGTAAGATTAGAGTTTATTATCACATAGAAGAAAAAGGAAAAGAAAAATTATTAGAAATGATTAATGAGTTTAATAATGCTGTTGATGGTATTCACAATGTCATTAAAGAATCTTTGGGAGAAAATTATGAATAATATTAAAAAATACATTAAAAACATTTGGACAATTATGCCTATGCATACTAAAAAGGAAAAATTTTATTTAAATGAAT
>CAVESC010000133.1:0-6533 GCA_963618275.1 Bacteroidaceae bacterium | reverse complement strand
TCCATAAGGCAAATGTTATTTAATGAATAACACACATTTCGTCTAACATAGCCTCAAGATTATCCTATGTGACAATTTTTTTAATTTATAGGCAAATATCTATTGCATAATTATTATATATATGGTATATTAATTGAGCAAACCCAATTAGGGGTATAGTTCAATGGTAGAATACCGGTCTCCAAAACCGTTGATGTGGGTTCGACTCCTACTACCCCTGCCAGTTTGTAAGAGGCACATCTTAGATGTGTTTTTTTATTTATAGAGTGTGAATATAATTGTGAATTAGGTGAATAACTTAGGTTATTCACTTTTTTACGCACAATAAAAGTAAAATTGTGAATAAAATGGTATGATAAATATGGTGATGAATATGTTTAAACAAGTAATTTATTATTTTATAGCAGTAGTAGAACAGGGAAGTTTTTCAAAAGCAGCAAAGAAGTTTTATCTTTCACAATCAGCAATTTCTCAACAAATCACAAAATTAGAAAATGATTTAGGATTTTCTCTTTTTAATCGTAAAACGTATTATCCAACGCTTACAGAAGAGGGAAAAAGGTATTATGATCTAGCAAAGAAATTATTGAATGATTATGAAAGTGAATATAATGATATTAAAGAAAACTTACAAAAAGATGTTTTAACGATTGGAATTACAGGTCCTTTTGAAAGAAAGCATGTGCCATTTATTGTTAGGCATTTTAAAGAAAAGAACGATATTTCAATTGATATCAAAGCATTTAATCTACTTACTTGTATTGAAAAATTAAATAATCGAGAAATAGATATTGCTTTTGGTTTAAGTAATAATTTTAAAAGTTATCCTGATCTTATTTATCGTACTATTTATCATTCACATGTTTGTGTTGTTACTTCTTTAGAACATCCTTTAAGTCATAAAGAATATGTAACAATTAAGAATATTAAAAATGAACCTCTTATTGTTTTATCAAAAAAACAAGGAAAAGAATACTACCACGATTATATGGAAGCTTTCCGTTTAGATGGAATGATTCCTTATATAAAAAAAGAAGTTGATGATTTAAATGAATATGTGATGGCAATTTCATTAGGAGAAGGAATAGGGCTTTCGGCTACAGAAGTTATTAGTGAAAATGATCAAGTGGCAGTGATTACTTTAAAAGAAAGTCATCATCATGCCGATTATGCTGTAGGATATCGTCAAGATAATGAAAAAAAGGCAGTTCGACAATTTATGAAATATGTTGAAGATTATTTTAAATTATAAGAAAAACTTATAGTCTTTATTAATTTTTAAGGACTGTTATATAAAAAGATTCATGTTATAATTTTCACATGTGGAGGTAATAACTATGAGTAAAATTGTTATTAATGGTGTAGATGGAAATTTTGGATCATTAGTTGCTAAGTATGCTTTAGAATTAATGAATAAAGAAGATTTAGTATTTACAGCACCAAAAGAAGAAAGTTTAAAAGAATATAAGGAACAAGGAATTAAAACAGCAACAGCTAATTTTAATGATCCTGAAGGACTTGTTAAAGTTTTTGAAAATGCTGATAAAGTTTTATTGATTTCAATGCCATTTGTGGGTGAAAAAAGAAGACAAGCTCATAAAAATGCGGTGGATGCATGTGTAAAAGCAAATGTTAAACAAATTATTTATACATCTGTTTTATCAGCAGCACATCCATTTAATCCAAGTATTGAAAATGTTGATCATTCTTATACAGAAGCAATTATTCAAAATACATCACTTGATTATATCTTTTTAAGAAATTCGCTTTTTGTTGAAGCATTTACAAGTGATTACTTAAGAGCGGTAGAAGCTAAAGAAACAACAATTTCTAAAAATATGGGTGATGGACGTGTATGGTTTATTTCTCGTAAAGATTGTGCTTATGCTGCTGCATGTGCTTTAAATAATCATTTATTACACCGTGCAGTTTTAAATATTAATGGTCTAGAACCATTATCTTATGATGATTTTCTAGCTATTGGAAATAAAGCAACAGGAAATCATATCACTTATACAAGACTTACAGATGATGAACTTTATGCTTATTTTGATTCAATTGGTGTTCCTAGAAATACAGATGGAGATTTTTCAAAGAGTCCAATCAAAGCAACATCAGAAGGGATGGTTACTTTTGGAACAACAGTTACACAAGGCTATTTAGATGTACCTGTCAGTGATTTTAGTTCACTTACAGGAAGAAAACCATTATCTATTCAATATATCTTTGAACATGTAGAAGATTATTTATTAGGTGATCGTCATCCAACAGAATAAAAAAATGAGGGAGCAACCTCATTTTTTATTATGCACAATTGTGTATAACATGTGAATTATGTGCATTAGTTGTTTATAAGTATAATAATAATTAAGGAAATAAACAAAACAGTAACAATGGAAGCTAAAGTTATAACGATTATATTAGTTTTTTCTTTGAAAATCTTTTTTAAAAGATAATAAATAAATACACCAACAAGTGCTCCTGTTGTATTAGTAATTAAATCAGTGATATCACTTGCTCCAATACAAAAGATATATTGAGATAGTTCTAATGAAAAGCTAAATAAAAAACCTAGAAAAACAGTTCTTTTACTATCAATACTTAATGTTTTTAAATAGAGACCAAATGGAATAAATATAATTAGATTATCTAGAACTTCTCTTATTTGATAAGTTGTTTTATTTGGATAATAAAAAGGAATTAAATTAATGCTTCTAAATTGAGGTAACTGGTCAACAGAAATCGCTAATTTAAAAAGTATAATCCAAATGACTAAAAATATGTAAATAGTAAATAATATATGTGTAGTTTTTTTCATAAAGACTCCTTCTATAGAAATAGGTTGAGATAATGCTCAACCTATTTAAATTAATTTATTTTTTGAAAGAATATCAATGACAGCTGGCATGTTTTCATCATCAATAGTATATTGTCTATTTGGATCAAGCCTGTTTTTAGTTGTAAAATAAATAGATAACTCATAAGTGCCACTATCTGTAGGGTCATAATATTCAGTAATGAGTTTTTTATCTATCATTTCATGAACACATTTTATAAAATTATTCTTATCATCTTTTGTGTAAGTTTTCATTTTCATATCTTCAATTTTTTGATTGTTGAATGTGAGTGATGTCTCTTCATCTGTAGTATCTGCTTCATAGTGATCAAAAGATACAACGATTCTTTCTACATCAGAACTTTTTGGTAATTCATAGATTGTGTTAAATCCTTTAGTATCTAAATAAATATTAGAAAAACCAATGCAAGCAACAATTAAAACAATAAAAAGTGAAGGTATTTTCCAAGTGAAGTAAACTTTTCTCTTTGAAAAATAATACATAATTAAATAGAGAATAAAAATAATTGAAAACATTAAAATCGTCATTTTTAAATCTTCAAGATCATAAACAAATAACATCATTGATAATGTACTTAAGGTAATGATAAGTGGATACATAAAGATTGATGTTGTATATGTTTCACTTTGTTCAACCGTACGTGTTAAAAATAAACGATAATTTATAAAATAAAAGATAACACTTAAAACAATCCAATACAAAATAAAGATACGAGAAACAAGATGTGATAATAAATACAAATGTTGAAAAAGACCACTATACATAAGACTTATATAACTAAGGATCATTTTTAATGATTGTGAGTAGTTTCCGTATCCTAACATAAACGATTCTGCTACCTTTGTTGCACAAGTATTAAGCGCTACAAAAACAAGTAAAGGTATGATAATATAAGCAATTGAACAAATTAAACTATCAATAACATTTTGTGTTAAAAGTGTTACAAAAGTAACAATAGTATTCATTGCAAACATATGGACGATTGTAATTATTATTGCTAGAATGAATCTGTCAGCTGAAAAAGAAAACATATAAGCACCAATTAGTTGATCTATAATTTGGTAAATAACAACAGGTACAATAGTTGCAAAGTAAGAAAATAAACTTGTTGTTACATAAAGTGATTCTTTTTTTACTGGTAAGGAAAAGTAAAGAATATTACTTTTCTTTTTTTGTAAAAAAGAAAATAAATAAATTGGTGCTATAAAAGATAACAAAAATCCATAGGTTAAAGAAAATATTCCAACAAAACGCACAATATTTTTGACACCTGAAGGTGCAGATGTAAATTCGTTTAATGTTAAAACAGGAATGATGATTCCAATTGCATAAATAAGAATAAGATATTTTTTATTTTGTTTAATTAAGTATTTAAAATATTCTTTATTGATCATAAACACCATACCCCTTTCTTTCCATTTCGTAGATAAAGATTTCTTCTAAAGTTACAGGTAAAATCTCTAACATAATAGGATTAAACATTCTTAAATAATCTTTGATTTCATCGATGTCTCCTTTAACAACCATATTGATTACTCTTGATTGTTTATGGAAAGAAAGTACATCTAAATGACTAAATTCATTTTTGTTTAATTCTTCTTTAAATGCTAATTGTATTTTATGAACATGATCTTTAATTTCGTATAAATCTCCAGATGTTGTCATATGACCATCATCTAAAATACCAAAGCTATCGCAAATATCTTCTAATTCTCTTAGGTTATGAGATGAAATAATAACAGTCATATTTTCATCAATCATTTGATAAATAGCTTTTTTAAAAACTAAACGCATAACAGGATCTAAACCATCAAATGCTTCATCTAATAATAAATATTTTGGTGCAATAGCAAGTGCTAAAGCAAACATGGCTTGTCTTTTCATTCCTTTTGAATAATCTTTTAAAGGTTTATTTTGTGGTAAACGGAATAAATTTATATAGTGTTGATAGGTTTTTAAATTGAATTGTGGATAAAAAGTAAGATAGAAATCTTTCATTTCATCAATTGTAGCAAAGTGAAAATAATATGGATCATCACTAATGAATAAAATATCTTTTTTAACATCAGGATTTTCATATACCTCTTGGCCATCAAATAAAATACTTCCCTTATCACATTTAGAAATGCCATTCAATAAATAAAGTAGAGTTGATTTACCAGCACCATTAGGTCCAACAAGACCGAAAATACTTCCTGAGGAAATTGTGACATTTAAATGATTTAAAACATTTTTGTTTTCAAAAGATTTCATCACATCTTTAATTTCAATCATACAGTTTCCTCCTTATATACTTCTTCAATAATTTCTAATAATTTATTTTTTGTAATTTGATGTTTTTTCATTTCATTGACACACCCTTTAAAATCTTCTAATTTATCATCTTTAATCAATTGATCAGTTTGATTATCAGCAATAAAACATCCTTTTCCTTTAACGGAATAAATATAACCTTGGGTCTCTAATTCTTGATAAGCCTTAGAAACAGTATTAGGATTAACTCCAATATCTGTTGCAAGAGATCTTACCGAAGGTAATTTATCATTAGGAAGTAAAATGCCAATAGAGATAAATTCTAAGATTTGTTTTTTGAGTTGTTCAAAAATAGGAATTTTACTTTGAATATCTATTATAAACATAGGTCCTCCTAACTGTATTAGTGTCACTAGTACACTAATACAGTATAATACATTTGTTGATTTGTCAATAAGACAAAGAAAAAAAGAATTCAATCTAGGAATTCTTTTTCATGTTTTTTAAAAAAATCATAAAAATAACGAACATTATCTAGTTTATACCAAGGAGTTACTTCATATTCTCGAGTATCTAAATTATATATTTTAGCGTTTAAAGTTCCTAACATAAAAGGAGAATGGGTGGCAATAATGAATTGACATCCTAAATAATGTGTCAGTTCATTAATTTCCTGAGCTAAAGCAACTTGATTTGCTGGAGATAAAGAAACTTCAGGTTCATCTAATAAATAGAGAGAATTTGGTAAAAGATGATCTTGAAAGAATTGTAAGGATGTTTCTCCGTTAGAATACTTTTCTTGAGAAAAAATAATATTTTCAATTCTTTGTTCCTTTTTCTTTTCTAAAATATCTTGAGCTTTTTCTAATGATAAATTTGCTTCTTGCATATAATCGTAGGTTAAACCATGTTCTAAAATAGCTTTTTGTTGTATTTTTTTGATTTCATATAAAATATCTTCACTTTTAATATATCGACTATTTTCAGGTAACTGATAAAAAGGAATACCATCTTCATCACTTCCTAGACTATAAGCACATTCATTTTCAAATTTTTCACAATAGTTTTCATAATAAGCATTACTTGCAGGCATTTCTTTTCCTTTTATTTTTAATTTTCCAGCTATGATATTAAGAAGAGTTGATTTTCCACAACCATTATTTCCATAAAAAATGGTAATAGGAGCAAAAGAAAAAGGTTCAATATACTTATTTCTAAAGACATTATAAGGATAGATATTAGGATCTTTAATTGTTTGATTACTTAGTTTAAAGCTACTTAAATAAATCATAAAAGGGGCCTCCTTTGACAATGTCATTAAGTTAAGACGTTTTTAAAAGAATTCCTATATTTTATAAAATATAGGGCAATGTCATTAAGTTAAGATTTGATGATTATGAGGTTTACAAAAAATGTAAGCCT
>CAVESC010000132.1:0-6589 GCA_963618275.1 Bacteroidaceae bacterium | reverse complement strand
ATCAAGAAAAGGTAAGAATACGACAAGAAGGTAAAGAAGAAGGCTTAAAAGAAGGAGAACTTTTGAAAGCTAAAGAAAAGACATTAAAATTATTCAATAAGCTTTTTCCTGATGAAAATAATGAATTATTAGAAAACTTAACACTATTACAATATGATCAAATATTTGATACCTTGTTAGAAAACAAAGATTTAAAAACGATTAAAAAAATCATTGGAAAATAAATCCAATGATTTTTTAATGCTATCTATAAAGTGCATTATATATTTTTAATAGATGTTCATCTCTATTTTTAATAGCCTGATGATCTTTCCCATCATGATAATCATAGAATCCTTGTTGACTTTTAATTCCTAAATGCCCTTCTTCATAAAGTTTAGCAAGTTCATTGGGAATCTTTGTATCATTGCATAAATCTTTCATTAAGTAATCACTTATATGATAAAACGTATCTAACCCGCCAAAATCAGCAACTTCTAATGGTCCTAAACAAGCATATCTAAAACCCAATCCATATTTCATGACCGCATCAATATCTTCTTTAGAAATAACTCCTTGTTCTACTAAATATAAAGCTTCTCTAAGAACTGCAAATTGAATTCTATTTGCAGCAAATCCTAAAACATCCTTTTGAACAATAACTGGTTTTTTACCAATATGAATACTTAATTCTTTGATTGTTTGAGCAACACTATCTAAAGTTTGATCACCTTTAATAATTTCAATCAATAAAATAAGATGTGATGGATTAAACCAATGCATACCAATAAATCTTTCCGGTTTATAAACAGCACTAGCAAGAGTATTGATTGAAATACCTGATGTATTAGTTGCTAGTATGGTATCTTCTTTTACTAATTGTGAAATTTCTTGATAAAAACTTTGCTTGATTTCTACTTTTTCAATAATACTTTCAACAACTAAATCACAGTTTTTAAAACAAGATTTATCTGTTGTATATTTTAAATGTTGATGAAGTTGATTTTCTTGTTCACTTGTTAGTTCTTGATCTTGTACAAGAATTTGGATATTTTCTTTAATTCTTTTTTGAGCATTTTCAATTGCTTCTGCTTTTAAATCATAAATCGTAACATCATAGTTATATCTAGCAAAGATTTGAGCCATTGAATAGCCCATTGTTCCTGCACCAGCAATTACAATACTTTCAATATTCATTAGTCGATCCTCATTTCTAGTAAAGCACTTCCTAATGTTTTACCATGCATATCGATAGCAAGAGAACGTGTAACCCCTCCACCAAGGGCATCTTCTAAGACAAAGTTTAAGGCGCTGATTGATGGAATTTCATAACGCGTAATCTTACCATAAACAATATCTTTAAAATATTCTTTTAATTTTTCTTCTGTTACTTTTTCTTTAATAATTTTGTAATCTTCATCTTTATAAGCAATAACTGAAATAACTGAAATATTTCCTTTATCACCTGTTCTAGAATGGGCAATTTCTTTTAATAACATATCTTATACCTCCATATATCCAACTGTAATATGAAAATGATCACTAGGAATCAAAATAGATGCAATACTTACAATATCTTTAATTGTTTTAACTGCACCTCCACCTCCAGAAGGTCCATTTGTATATAAAGCTTCTACTTCATTACCAATAAGTTCGGCTTCAGCTTTTGTTTTCACTCTAGCAGCAACTCTCAATCTTACTTCATTAGGTGTATATTGTCCCATTTCATCAAAAATACTATCTTTATATAAAGAATTGACACCAATATAATCAAAACGTACTTCTTCAGCTTTTAAACCAATGATTTCAAAACGATGTTCAAGAATTTCTCTAGCTAGTTTAGCTTTTGCAAGAGCATTACTTCCTCCATAACTGATTTGTCCTTCACCAATATAACAATCATGATAGCCTACACTTGTTTTATAATAACCATTAGGCACTTTACCACTAGCATTTTCTATCTTCACTTCATTTTCACCAATTTGTTTAACTGTAATTTTAGAAAAATCAGCAATAACATCTGGTGTAAAATAATTTTCAGGATCTTGAATTTCATAAAGAGATTGTTCCTTAACCGTTTCAGTTGTAACAATTCCTCCTGTATTTGGAAGTTTTGAAACAACACCATCCCCATTTTCATTTACTTCAATAATTGGAAAACCTAAATTCCATAATTCAGGAACATCTTTATATCCAGGATCAGCAAAATATCCTCCTGTTACTTGTCCAGCACATTCTAGTAAATGTCCTACCCAAGTTCCTTTTCCAAGTTTTTCATAATCATCCATTGACCAACCAAATTCATAAACGAGCGGTCCTAAGCTTAAAGAAGGATCTGCAACTCTTCCTGTAATCACAATATCAGCTCCATTTTTTAAAGCTTCTACAATACCAGCACAACCAATATAACCATTAGCAGACAATACATCTCCATCAATGGCTGATAAAGGTTTTTTAGTTTCAATTGTGACATATTCTTGATAATCATTTAATCTTGATGAAATATCATCACCTTCAACATATGCTATTTTTAAATTTGTTAGACCTTTACTTTGTGCCATTTCTTGACATTTTAATGCTGCATGATATGGATTAGCTGCTCCCATGTTTGTAATAACTTTAACAGAATGTTTCTTTAAAGCATCCAAAATACGATCAAAACGATATTCAAATAAAGCATTATAACCTTTTTTTGGATCTTCCATTTTAGCTTTTTGAGCTAGAGAAATCGTTCTTTCAGCTAAACATTCAAAAATAATATAATCAAGATTTCCTCTTTCAATTAAGTCAATAGCAGGTTCAATACGGTCACCAGCATAACCTGCACCACTACCAATTCGTACTGTTTTCATTTTAATACCCCCTGTACAAAAAGTGCTGATTATTCAGCACTTTCTCCTTGTTCTAATAATTGTTTATCATATGCTTTCATAAATGGTGCTGCAATAATAACATCTAAAACCAATAATCCAAACCAAACAAAGATGGCTTTAACATCCATTGATGCTAACCAAGCTTGAAGTGGTCCAGGAACTGTAAATGGTAAAGAAATATAGAATTTTCCTAAGAAACCACTACTCATAAGACCATATGCAATAGCTACGTTTAAGTTATTACAAATATAGAAAACGATAAGAGTAAATGGATTTAAAACTGTAGGTAATCCAAAGATAACAGGTTCATTAATATTGAACGCTGTTGAAACAACGGCAATCTTAGCAATTGATTTTGATTGTGATGCTTTTGAGAAAAATAACAAGCAAAGAACAACAGCCATATAAGAAATGTATCCTCCATAAACCGTATTAAATGCTCCAGCAAAGATACATGGAAGTTCTTTACCTGCTGCATAAGCTTCAGCATTCATAGCAAGTGCAGCTGTTGTCACAGGTGTTGTAACGACACCTAACATATTTCCACCATGAACCCCAAAGAACCAAAATGTTGTCATTAATAAATTAATAATGATGATAGATGGTAATGATCCTGTTGCTGATAGTAATGGTTGGAAAATAGCATAAATTAATCCTGAAAATCCAGTTCCAATAAGACTGTGACATAATCCATCAATTCCCATGAAGAAAATAAGACTTACAATTCCAGGAATTAATACATTAAATGGAGCAGCTACATTTGGTGGTACTGAATCTGGTAAACGAATGACTAAATTCTTTTTAATAAATAAATGATTGATTTCAATAACCCCTATTGCGACTAAAATCGCTGTAAACATTCCACTAGCTCCTAAATTTGTAAGTGGAATAGCTGTGACTGAAGCTTCTCCTACGGTATAAGCTGTAGGAATTCCAGCAACACATAAATAAACTAATAATGTTGTAATTAAATTTGAAATTGTATCCATTTGATAATGTTTACATAAACGATAAGCAACTCCTAAGACAACATAAATTGAAATAGCTCCAATTGTTAAGTTATAAGGAATCATTAACGTTGCTGCATGAGCTGATGCAAAATCACGCCATGCACATAAAAATGAAGTTAGTAAGTTTGTTGCTTTTACAGAAGCATCTACTGGAGGCATTGCTAGTAAAATAGCAAAACCACCGATAATTGTAATTGGTACTAAAATAGTTAATCCATCACGTATAGCAGCTAAATGTCTTTGTTGTGAAATTTTCATTGCTACAGGTACGACATATTTTTCTAAGGCTGCTTGAAACTTATTCATAAATCCTGAATTTTGTTTTTCCATAAATATCCTCCTCACTTGCTGTCATGTTTTATAACCGGTTTCATTTGACATATTTAGCATAACACGTAATGAATGGTTATGCAATATTTATTTTATTTTTTTGAAATCTCTTTCATTTTAAAAAAACATATGCTATACTTTTTTTGCAAGGAGGTAACAAAATGGAAGTTGGATATCATAAATTAGACATTACCCCAACAGTACCTGTTCATATTGCTGGGTATAATAGAAAAGAATTATCTAAAGGAGTTTTAGACCCTATAGAAATTAATTCTTTAGTTATTAAAGAAAATAATAAAATGATTATTTTTTCTATTTTAGATTCAATTATTATTGAAAATAGTGTTATTTTACCTGTAAAAGAAGCTATTTTTAAAGAATTTGGTATTCCTTATGAACAAATCATCATAGGTTGTATTCATACACATTCTGCACCAGCCTACTTTAAACCATTTTTTGAAAATGTTTATATCGATCCAAAATTACAAGAAAATCTTATTCAATCTTTTATAAAAAGTATTTCTACTGCAATTAATGCATTAGAAGAAGCGACTTTAACATTAAAAACAACACAAATCGAAGGGCTTTATGGTAATCGAAATACAAAAGATGGTATTGCAGATAAAAGTGTAAATGTTATTACATTTATGAATAGTCATTCAAAAAAAGCTATTTGTTCATTCATTCAAATGTCTTGCCATCCTACAATTTTGAATGGTAGTAACTTTAAACTATCTGCAGATCTACTGGGTTGGATACGCCAAAAATATCAATTAAAAACACAAATTCCTTGTATGATCGTTAATGGCTATTGTGGAGATGTTTCAACACGTTTTTATCGAAAACTTAAAGGAGAAGAAGAATTGAAAAGAGTTTCTTCATCCATTATTGAACAAATGAATGATTTAAATGTATTAGATGTAAAATTTAATGATTTAAAATGCACATCATTCAAAAAAGAATACACATATAATGGTCAAACTGATTCTTTTGTTCAAAAAGAAATTCCTCATTTAAAAGAAACAATTAAAGATTCATCTGATGAAATGAAAATAGCTATTTCAAAACAACTTCTTCATAATTTAGAATTTAAAGCAAGTAAAGGAGAAATGGTTTTAAATTTATATAGTCATGTTGTAAAGCTTGGTAATATTCTCTTTATTTCTCTCCCTGGTGATATTACTGCAGCTTTAGGTAAAAGAATTGTTGATCATTTTAATGATTATCATGTAATTATTCTTGGTTATTGTGAAAATTATTCTAATTATTTTGTTTGTAATGAAGACTATGGTAAGTATTTTGAAACTTATATTTCTCGCTTGTCAAAAGGAAATGCTGATGATTTTATTCAACATGTTATTGATACAGCTGATGGTTTATTAAAGTAAATTCTTTCGAATTTACTTTTTATCTTTTATAAAATATAATGAATATAAGAAATTGAGGTGGTTAGATGAACCCATTTGAAAAGATGGATTTAAAGAAAGATTCTTTTACTAAAAAAGAACTTATTCTTTATGATGTCTTAAAAGATAATCTACAAAATATTTTAAGTTTTTCAGCAAGTGATCTTTCTAAACAATATAATATTTCCCAATCAACAATTACAAGATTTTGTCAAAAGATTGGTTATGATGGTTATAATGAATTTAAATTTGATGTTTTCCGTTCAGGAAAACAAGGAAACGCTTCTAAAGATGATTTATCGACTTTAGATGCTTATATTAAATTGATTGAAATATTGAAGTCATCTATTGATTATGAACAATTAAATCATTTTGCAAATGATATTGTTAAAGCACATTCTATTATTATTTTAGGAATGCATAAGAGTGCTTTACCTGCTAAATTGTTACAATTTAATTTATTTAAATATGGTAAAAAAGCAATCTTTTTAGATTATGGAGATATTGTAAATGATTTTCAACAATTAGTAAGTGAAGATGATATGGTTATTATTTATACTAATAGAGGAAATGTTTTAGGTTCAATTAATTCAACTTTAAAAGATTTAATTAAAAAAGTATCTTTTAATTTATCGATTATTACAATGAATGATAAATTATCAATAAAAAAACATACTCAAAATTATATTTGGTTACCTTCAACCATTAATCAAGGATTTCAAAATTATCTTGAAAACCAAGTTGTTTTCTTCATTTATACAGATATATTAACATCAGAAATTGCTAAATTGATGTAAAAGAAGCTATTGGACATTTTGTTCAATAGCTTTTTTGTACAAAAAAAGAGGATATTTCTATCCTCAGTTATTATGATATTAGTTATTGATTAATTTATCTTCATCAGACCAAGAATATAATTTTCTGATTTCTTTTCCGACTTTTTCTGATTCATGTTCTGCAGCTAATTTTCTCATTGCTTTGAAATGTGCTT
>CAVESC010000131.1:0-6685 GCA_963618275.1 Bacteroidaceae bacterium | reverse complement strand
GTTTTCCAACATATTTATTTGGTCTTTTTCCTACATTTTTATTTTATCCTTTACACAATGTTTACTTTTACTTATTTAACATTCTCCATGTTAAAGCTATCGGTGCTAAAAAAAGAAGTTTTTAATCTTTATACTTTCTTTATACTTTTTTCTTTATTTTTTTATTAAAAAGTAAATGTATTTGAAATATACTTTTATCCAGAAAGAAGGATGTTAAATGAATAATACAGTAATAAAATTAAGAGATATTTCTAAAAAAAGAGGACAAACAGAAATATTAAATCATTTAAATATGACCGTTTATCAAAAGGATATATATGGTTTTATTGGACAAAATGGGGCCGGTAAATCAACGACTATGAAAATCATTATGTCATTGATTAAAGAAACACATGGGCAGATTGAGTTATTTGATTCTTTGGATAATCAAACAAATAGATCAAGAATAGGAGCAATTATTGAAAATTCAGCATTTTATCCTTATATGACAGCCTATGAAAATTTAAAATATTATGTTCAGTATAAAGGAATTGTTGAAATAAATAGTATTGAAAAAGTATTAAAGATGGTCGGTTTAGAAAATGTTGGCAAAAAGAAATATAAAAACTATTCTTTAGGAATGAAACAAAGATTAGGATTGGCTCTTGCTTTGATTAATAATCCTGATTTATTGATTTTAGATGAACCATTAAATGGTTTAGATCCACAAGGAATTGTAGAATTAAGAGAAATATTAAGTCATTTTAATAAAAAATATGGTATTACAATGCTTATTTCCAGTCATATTTTAGATGAATTAGAAATGATCGCGACAAGATATGGCTTTATTCATCAAGGACAAATGATTGAAGAAATAACGGCAGAAAAATTACAGGAAAAGCTTAAAAAATATATTTCTTTAGATGTTGAAAATATTGGTCTTGCGACGATAACCCTTGAACAAAAATTACATACAGAAAATTTTAAAGTAATAGATGATCATACAATCTATCTTTATGATTTTGTAAGTGAAAGCTCTCAAGTAGCAACAACTTTAATTCAAGAAGGGGTTATTCTTAATAAAATGAATATTTCAAATGTCAGTCTAGAAAATTATTATTTATCATTAATTAAAGGAGTGGAAAGTCATGTTTAATATTATAAAAGCTGATTTTTATAAATTATGGAAAAGTAAGATTTTACTTTGGATTACTTTAGGATTTTTAGGTATTCTTTTATTAGGAAATGGTTTAGCTCAAGGTGGAGATGGTGTGATGACTTTGATGTCTGATAGTATGAATTATAATCTTGTTCATTTTGGTAAAAAAGGAACACAAATGATGATAGAACTTTTAAAAGGATCAAATGTTATACTTTTCTTTTTAATTCCGATTGTTATTAATGTTTTTATTTCTGATTTTAAATATACAACTATTAAAAATACCGTTTCTTATCAATATTCAAGAATAACGATTTATCTTTCAAAAATGCTTATATGTGCTTTATTTGCCTTGATATTACCTGTTTTATATGTTGTTTTAGGATTAATTATAAGTATTTTGTTTAATGGTTTTGTAAGTATTCGATTGAGTGATTTAATAACTGTTTTAAAAATCATTGTATTACAATTACCGCTTTATATTGGCTTTATTGGAATGATGATTTTTATAGGAATTTTATTTAAAAGTAATATGGCAACAACACTTTTTACGATTTTATATCAATTTATTATGATTTTTGTTTCAGAAATTGTAACCTCTATTCATCTATCAGAAATCGATCCAGTAACATGTTTAGACCACCTAGCTTATTTAAATACTTTAAGTACAAATATCATTTATAAAACAGAATTTGTTGGTTTTATTCTTATTATAAGTTCTTTGATTTTAGGAATTTATGTGTTTTGTTATCGAGATATCGCTTAAAATAAGGTATAATGCTAGAAAAAGAAGGTGGAAAGATGAATTGTGTTTTGATTGTAGAAGATGATAGTGATATTAATAATTTTATTAATGACTATTTTGTAATAAAAGGCTATGCGACGATTCAAGCTTTTTCAGGAACAGAAGGTTTATTGAGATTAAAAAATGAAAAGAATATTTGTTGTGTTATTTTAGATTTAATGTTACCAGGAATTTCAGGTGAAGAAATTATCCAAGAAGTACGCAAAGTCAGTGATGTACCTATTATTACAGTATCCGCCAAAAGCGAAGAAGAAGCAAAAATTGAAGTTTTAAAATTAGGGGCAGATGATTTTCTTTTAAAACCTTTTAATTTAGAAGAATTACAACTCAAAGTGGAAAGAAATATTCAAAAATATCTTAACCAACAAGTTTCTTATAAAAAGCATGAAGAATTTAAAAATATAGTCTTAAATCAAGATACAAGAGAGGTTTTTGTTGATGGACAAAATATTTATTTTACCTCTAAAGAATTTGATATTCTTATGTTGCTTATACAAAATCCTAATAAAGTAATTAGTAAAGAAAAGATATTTAAAGAAGTTTGGCATGAAGACTATTGTATTGATACCCAAACAGTAACGGTTCATATCAAAAATATTCGTAAGAAAATAAAAGAAATCAATCCCATAACACCAACCATTGAAACAGTTTGGGGAATAGGCTTTAAGATATGTTGATTTTATATATTATGATTGTTTTATTAAGTATATTATTACTATTTTTAGGAATACATCTGCTTTTTCTAAAAAAAGAAATACGACATATTAATTTACAGTTCTTGAAAATTATGAAACAATCAACCAATGCACATATTACCAAAGAATACATTGATAAAGATACGATACAACTTATTCAAACCATCAATCAATTCATGGATCAAACAAGACAAATAGAAATGAAAAGTAAAGAATCCAATGAAGTTCTTAAATCTACGATTTTGAATATGTCTCATGATCTACGAACACCTTTAACTTCTATTCAAGGTTATTTACAACTTATTGATATGGAAGAAATAGATGCTTATAAAAGAAAAGAATATATAAAAATTATTGAAGCAAGAATTGATTCTTTAAAAAATATGATGGAAAGTTTTTTTGAACTAGCTAAAGTTGAATCAAATACGTTTCCTATAGAATTACAAGTCATCAATACATATGATCTTTTTGTAGATACTTTAGGAATGTATTATGATTTGTTTCAAGAAAAACAAATCATGCTTGATTTAGATTTGATTGAAAATACTTTTATTATTGCTGATGAAAAAGCTTTAAAAAGAATATTTAATAATCTTATATCAAATATTGTTAAACATGCCTGTCAAAAAGCGTCTATTAAAAATGAAATCAAAGAAGATGAATTGATTTATATCTTTAAAAATAATACTTATGATATTAATGATGAAAATGTAGGAAAATTGTTTGATAAATTTTATACAACATCTCATAGTCGAACAGAAAAGAGTTCAGGCTTAGGGCTTGCAATTACAAAAGAGCTTGTCCATAAAATAAATGGTGAGATAGAAGTCATGTATTATCAAAATGAAATTAATTTTATTTTAAAATTTAAATTATATAAAAATAAATTATAAAGCAAAGATGACAAATATGTTCATCTTTTTTTCGTGCCATAAAACTGACTTCCATGCCAGAAAGATATCTATTAGAAAGAAAATAAATAAAATAATAAGTGTAGAGAGGAAATATAAAAAATATTTCAAAAAATACTTGAGTATAAAGTGACTCTATAGTCTATGTTAAAGATGTCAAAGGAGGAAATGACTTATGGAAAAGAGTAAAAAGACTTTAAAAATGATTGTAATTTGTATTATTGGACTTGTAATTGTGGTAGCAGTAAATATGATGAAGAAACCAGAAGATCCGTTTAAAAATGCAGATGGTGTTAAACTTGGTGGATATCAACATATCGAAGAAAAAAATCTTTTAAATAACCCAGAAAATAATACTTATTTTGTTTATTTTTATGAAACAGGAAATGAAGAATGTAAAGATACAAATAAAGCAGTTAAATCTTATGGTAGAGTAAGATCTAATATGTATGTATTCAATATGGAAGAAGCAAAAGATATTAAAACAGGAAAAGATTTTGATTATGCAAATGTGACAAATTATAAAGATATTACAGTAAAACAAGTACCAATGTTGATTCATGTAGAAAACAAAAAGATTGATCATGTTTATTACAAAGCAAGTGATATTAAAAAAGCACTTGATTAAAAAATACTATGGGAAAAAGATCACATATTATTCAATGTATTCGTAATTTTAAGAATATTGAAAATCAAGTGAATTTAGACATTAATAGAATTGCACGTAATAACTTTCAATTAATAAGACCTAAAGTAACCTGTGTTATTATTAATGATAATAATAATCAATTAATAAGCAGTATAAAAAAAGAAATGAAAATATTTGATGAGATTATTGTAGCTAATATTCAAAAAGAATCGTTTACAAACAAAATAAATTATTTCTTGAATAAGAAAAATATTCAATGTTATCAATATGATAATAAACAAGAAATTCAAAATGATATTTTACAATATGTTCATTGTTCTTGGTGTGTTTTCTTAGAAGTGAATGAAAATTTTAATAAGAAAAATAAAGATATTTTATATAATATTTTCTCCCTATTTAGTGAAACGATTGAAAAAGAAAATATAGTATTTACATTTTATAATTTGAAGAATAATGAATACTATCATGCACATGCGATTTATAGTCAATATAAGCATTTATCAAATATTAATATAGAATTGAATATTTAAAAAATCAGGAGGTACCTGATTTTTTAGTGGGAAGAAGATAAGTTGTCTATGTATTGAATGATCATGGTTTCATCGTTCTTTATTATAGAGATAGAATAATCATCAAAGGTATTTAATTCTTCTTCAAATGATGAAGAAAACTCAAAACAGTGTGGAATAATAAATTTGACTTCTAAAGATTTATCTTCTTTTTCGGCAATAAATAATTCAACATGTTGATAGAAATTATAAATATATTTTAAAAGTTTAGTAATTCTATAGGCAACAACTGGATGATTATATACTGGGTTTTCTGAAATAGAGATGCACGTTTTAATTTCATTGCCATCTTGTAATAAAGATTTGATTTCTAGATTTAAGATAAAATCAAAGGTTTCATTATTTGTTGCTATAATAGGTGAAATACTTAGTATAGTTTCTTTTTGAGCCTTTATTTTATGTATAGCTTCTGAATAATCTTCATTAATTAAGTCATATTCAATTGATTGTAAAATATAATTCATACGGTGTTCAATGTTGTCTACATCATATTTAATGGTTTTAATATAATTTAAATTTTCTTGAATATATTTATTTTCTTGTTCTTTTAATTTTGTTTTTAATAAAAGTTCGTTGGATTCAATAAGTTTATTGAAAACAATATTAAAAATAATAATGAGAACAAGGAAGCCAATAAATACGAGATGGTTAGAAATATTAGGCATGTTATTTAATATATTAACTAAAAAGTAATATGCCATGATAAACATAATAAAAAATTCGAAAGAAATTAAATAATTAATATAAGGGGCGTCCTTCTTTAAAAATGGTAATTTTCTTTTTAAAAGAAATGATAGTGATGTAAAATAAAATATTTTTTCTAATATTATATTGATTTCATATTTAGTTTGACTACTAAATGAATTAAAAAAATGAGTTTCAAATAATGAATTGCATAGAATAGTCATTGCATAAACAGAAATAAAAAGCATTAAATTACAAAATAAGGCAACAGCAATATCTTGAAATGAAAAATCATCATGGAACAAGTATAAACAAATCCAAATACATAATTGAATAACTAAAGTTTGCTCGATACCAACTAAATAATAGGATGTCATGATTGTACTTATAATCATATTGATAATCATTGTAATTATTATAAATTTTTTTTTATTGTGCTTCATTTTGATAAAAGAACTAATAAAGTATGAAAGCAAGAAATTTTCTAATAAGTTGTTTACAATTTCAAAAATCATTTTATCATCCTTTCTGCTACAGCATTTTTAAATGCAATACCTATTTTTAATGTTTGGTTATTATCTAAAAGGATTGCATTTTTTTTATATTGTTTAATATGTTTGATGTTAACACTATTTTTTCTACTTATTTGTATAAAATCATCTGAATTTATTTCATTCATAATTTCTTTCAATGGTTTGTAGAGATGATATGCTTTAAATTTCGTTACAAGTGATGTTAAATGATTATCAACTTCTAGATATAAGATATCATCAGTTAATATTTTGATATATTCAAAATCATATTTAAAAGAAAAATATGACTTTTGATTGAAATGTTCTTTTAAAAGCATTAATGCTGTTTCAAACTCTTCATCCAAATTACCTTTTCGGATAAAATAAAAAGGTTGTACTTTTAAAGCAGAAAAAACAAGATTATTTTTAGATGTTACAAAAATAATCAAAGCATTTTTATCATTTTCCTTTATCTTTCCTGCAATAGAAATACCATTATCATCAATTAAATCAATATCTAAAAAGTAGATATCATATTGAAATGGAAAATGATCGATATTGGTATATTGATCAATGATTACTTGATCAAACATTTTTTTCATATTTGAATTTATTTTTTTATTAAACATTTCTAAAAAAGAAATATCATCGTCTATTATTGCTATTTTCATAAAAACCTCTTTAATTTTCTATATAACTTATAAGTTAATTATACATTATAT
>CAVESC010000130.1:0-6709 GCA_963618275.1 Bacteroidaceae bacterium | reverse complement strand
ATACTTCTCCAATACCATCCACTAACCATGCATAACTTACATTAAATTCTTTACAAATCATTTTTTTATTTTGTTCAGTAATTGTAGAAGCACTACTTTCCATTTTTGATATAGCGGCTTTCCCCAAACCTAATTTATCTCCAAGCTCTGTTTGAGTTAATTTTAATAAGTCTTTTCTTAAATGTTTCACTCTTTGATTAATAGTCATATCTTTATCATCCATTATTACTCACCTCGCTTTGTACACTTTCATCATATATCAAAAAGTCAAATAAATCAACTTTTTATCACGAAACAGTTGACAAAGTTAACCAAAGAAACTAATATGTAAGTGTAAAGTTAAATTAAGATACAAAAGGGACGGTGATGTAAATGAAAGAAACGGAAAAAAGTAAAGCAACATTAGAACTTATTAAAATTTCTAAGCGCATGAGCGCACGTCAAATTCAAAGAGTTACTGATATTGCTAGTGGAATCCTAATTGCTCAAGAGAGTAATTCAAAAAGAAAGTCAAACAGATCTTTAATTTAAAAATGTAACTACCACTTAAATATAAAAAAAGAAAGGAGACATGGAAATGGAAAATGCAAATACCAATCATACAACATATCCAAGAAAATATATGTCAATTCAGGAATTAGTTCCTTTTGGATTTTCAGAACATGAACTAAAACAATGCTTAAAAATAAAAGGATTCCCAGCTTATAAGATGCCAGGAAGGACTGGCAAATGGCGCGTTGATACGACTAAATTAGATAGCTGGTTGATGCGCAGGTTTGGTGTGAAAGGAGAGTGAACTCATGGATGAAGAAGTCAAAGAATTAAAGAAGGACCCTTCAAATGTATTTATTTAGAAAATGCTTTATAGAAAATGGGAGGTGATAATCATGATACTTTGGGTTGCTGCTATCGTGAGTTTGTTTTTAAGCCTTACAGGGTGCTATTTAACACCAAAAAGAAAAGCCCTTATATGTTGGGCTATCTCTTATCCTTTAGCATTTTATGTTTTATTCAATGCACTTTGCAATATTTTCGGATAATCTGCACATATCGTCTTCTAAAGAATTGAGGAAATCTTCTTATAAAACGAGCGAGTGAAATTTAAAACAGCAAGAAAGGAGACATAACCATGAAGAAACAAATATCAGAAGTTAGATTGCCAGTTTCGAGCAAAGAAGCAGGAAAAAAGATTGTTGAAGATTTTAAAGCAATTGTTGGTTCTGGTTCTTTGCAAGAAGTAGACTTTGAGGTTCATGGAACAGAAACAGAAAGTATGAGTGGTCATAAGTCTACTGATTGGGAAATCGTAATCAAAAGAAAGGATAAGACGTCATGAAAAACGTGATACTTCCGTGGTACAACATCAAAGAAGTTGCAGCAAAGAAAGTTGATGAAATGAATCGATTATTCAAAGGAACAGGATTAAAAGCTAAACTTCTCACAAAGATGGTTGGTAAAGATCATTTAAGATGTGAGGAATATGCAATTGTTATTACAAAAGAAAAATGACATGTCTTTCGACATGTCGTACATCATAGCCAATTCAATTATATCTAAATCTCGAGAAGATTGCAATGAGGAAAAGAAGTATGGAAACACGTAAAGAGTATCTCGTTAAAAAAAGAAAAGAAGTCTTATCAACAATTGAACCTATGTTAAAAGCGTTTGGCATAGAAGATTTTGATTATGTAATTACAAATAAAAATCAAGAAATTTTGATTATACAAGGTCAAAAAATTGGATGCACACTTAACAGCATCAGTGCAATTGTTAATGAAGTAATAGGTTATTTATTTGTCAATATTTGGGCAAGAAACAATGGATCAATGCCTTTTAAAGCCCAAACATTGAATTTTGTTAAACATTATTGGATAAAAGAGGATTAGAAAAATGAAATTATCAAGAAACAGTCAAATTATTTTATCTGTCATATTTACAGGTTCTTTGATTGTTGGTGGCGCTGGTTTTGCGGAAGCAAAAGCCACTGAAAGTAAATATCAAGAACAATGTAAACAAATGGAATTGTACAAGCAAGAGCTTAATGAAGCTCAGTCGTTAATTCAAGAAAACACATCATACAAAGCTGCATATGAATGTGTTCAAATAGAAAGAGATCAACTTCAAAAAGAAGTTAATGAACTTTCCAAATGAAAGTCACTAGGTCAATTTGTTATCACTTATTATTGGCCCGGTGAAGATCAATATGGGAAATTGACGTCAACAGGTTCGATTGCCCAGGAAGGCAAAACAATTGCCGTTGATCCTACGATTATCCCTTATGGATCAATCGTTAAAATCAACGAAAATGAATATCTTGCCGAAGATTGCGGAGGTGCAATCAAAGGCAATAAGATAGATATTTTTGTTGAAAATCCAAAACATCAAAAACAAAGTGTTGAAATCTATATCAAGGAGAAATAACTAATGAGCAAAAAAAGTATGGAAGAAATTCATGATTTTATCATAGAAAATATGCCTGGAGAACTTCCAAAAGAAGCGCATGAAGAGCTTAAAAACATTCTATCGCTATTTTATTAATAACAAGCATTATTGCTTGTTAGCGAGTGCAAGGGTTACCCCCTTAATTACTGATACTATCCCCTTTGTACTTGCTAAGAGGTAATAAGCCTCTAGGCACCGTTTTTTATTCATGTGATACTTCCCTGTAACATTATTTTGAATAAAAAAACACAAACATTTAAAGAAGAGCAAGTGACATAAAAAAAGTATTTCTAGTTTTTTTTACTCAACGGTGCCTTATTTTTTTGATTAAAGGAGTGGTTTTTATAGAAAAAGAAGTTCAATAAAAAAGAAGACAACAAATATATGTCGTCTTCTAAATTCATTTCCAAAAAGAACATTCAAATTATAACAATAAATGAAAAGAGGAAGAAAAAATGTTAGCAAAAGCAATAGAAAAAATTGAATCTTTAGCATTTGCAAAAGAAAAATGCAATGTCGAAGAAATTGAAATCCATGGTCAAGGATACATCCATCAAGGAGATTCATTAACTAGAATCGTGACTCCTGATATTAGCACTGTGCAAGTGAGAAGTCTAACAGCATTGAACTCTATGGTTAAAAGTTTTTTAGAGCATGAATGCAAATGTGGAATGGTGGCACAACCGCTAATCATTACTGCTACTGGTAATGTTGTGAGAGTATATAGTTCAAATGATGAAACGTACTCTCGTCAATTATTATTCAGAGCAGAGCCTATTTGCCCTGATCCAATTTTAAATCGATTTGTTCCGGCTGAACAAATGATTATCAACGTCAATACCTGTTTTGAACAAACTAAAAATGCTGAAAAATTTATTGATTGTATTTCAAAATTGTACAAAGTCAGTAGGGTTGAATCTGTTGATGATGGAATTGGAATGCAGCTAAGAGTAACTGAAGGAGTTAATACAAATGAAGCAGTTACTATCAATCCTATCGTCTCATTGAGACCTATCATGACATATCCTGAATTGAATCAAATTGAAAGAAAGTTCAATCTAAGAGTCGATTCAAATGGAAGAGTGGCTCTTATGGTGTGCGATGAAGGTGTTTTTGAAAGAAAAGTACAGGATCAACTTGAAAGATTTTTTAGACATGCTTTTGATAAGGAAATAGAAAGAAAAGAAGTAATTCTTGCTTTATAGGTGGCCATTATGATGAATAGAAGCAGATCTATATTGGATATTGAGGGTGGAAATATCATTCGTCAAATTGATAACGCATTGGAACAAGTGATGTTCAATATTAACGATGAAAGCACAGATTTAAAAGCCAGAGAAATTAAAGTAAGTATTAGAATTACACCAAATAAGAAAAGAAATGAGTTGAAAGTAGGATATAAGGTTGTACCGAAGCTTTCGCCAAAATTAAATGAACCTATTACATTGATAAATACGAAAGAATTTGAACCTGCAACAGGTGAATTCTTAGGTTCAAAGCTTTCGGAATTAAGTGGTGTGGTTCAAGGACAAATTAATCTTGATGGTGAAGTTGCTCCAGAACTTCCACCAATTGTCGTTGGTTCAAGATTGCAAGAGAAAAGAAAAGTAGTAAATGCAAATAATAAGTTTCAAGGGGCTATAGAATAGCTCCTAAAAAAGGAGTTGTTTTATATGGGAAACATACAAAAAAAAGATGGGTTTATATTTTATAAGAGTTTTTATGATTCAATTAATGCTCTTGATGAATCGATGCAGCTTGAGGTTTATCAGGCGCTCGCTGAGTATGGTTTGACAGGTGAAATGAAGGATGATCTATCACCAATAACAAAGGCACTTTTAACGGCTATGATTCCAACAATCGATAATGCAAATAAACGTTATGTTGCAAGCGTCGAAAATGGAAAAAAAGGTGGACGACCTAAGAAAGCCAAAGAAGTTGTTCAAGAAATAAAAGAAAACCTAGAAGAACCTAGTCATAACCTAGAAAAACCTAAACAAAACCTAAATAAACCTAGCAATAACCTAAACGAACCTAACCCTAACCCCTATGTATCTGTATCAGTATCTGTATCTGATACAGATACATTGATAAAAGATAAAAAGATAAAAGAGAAAGATAAAACTGAGGAGCAGGCTCCTCGTTTAAACTACATCACTGAATATCTTTTAAAAAAAGATTTAATCTTAGAAGATGAAGTGAGTTTTGTTGACGACATCATAAATACGTATCAGCAATCTTTCAATGGAATAGATATCAAATGCAAATGTGAGTACATTTTACAAAAAATGAAAGCTAAAAATTTGAAAAATCGAATGAATTATTTTAAAAGTGCATTTGAAAAGAATATTTATCAAGATTTTCAAAAAGAAAGCGAATATGTGGCTCCTGTTGAAAAAATACCAATTGACAGTGAAGCATTATCCATGCTTGAAAAATACGATTAGGAGGAGAGAAGCATGATTGTTCAAGTTGTACAAGAAGATCCATCAAGTCGTATTAGAATTGGTGGAACAAAGAACTGCAGTAATGAATTTATTCTTTTATCAGCAATTTCTTTGCTTATATATGTTTCAAAAAAAGAAAACATAGGTGTAGACGAATTGCTTGACAAGTGTCATTTAAAAATCAAAGAGATGAAAGTAAAAAACTTGTAAAGGAGAAGATTATGGCAACGATAAATTTAGACAGATATATATCATGTGAAGCTTTTGCTATGTACGAATTAAAAACAGCACATGAAAAGCTAGAAGATAAAGAGAAAAAAATGTTTGAAGCGGCAAAAATGATAGAAAATTTAAAAGAACAGCTAGCTGTTAAAGATAAACGTATTATTGACTTACAAGCGAAACTAGAAGCTATTGCTAATTCAAATGAAGACAGATGAGTTAATTGAAAAATTAAATGAATTTGCCGAAAAAAAGTATTATCCTTTGCTGAATGAGTATAAAAAATACAAGAAAATGTATTGGCAATTTTTAAAAATTGCTTTCAAACAAAAAGAAGAAATTACAAGATTAAAAAAGGAAATCCAAACATTGAAAGGAAAATAAATATGTCAAAAAGAAGAGTGAAAACATTCAAAGGTCAAAAAGAAACACTGCCAATCAAAGACAAGAAGTTACTGAATTCTTTTATGAACAATCTTCTTTTGAAAAGGGATTTGGCAAAAACTGATGTCAAAAGATATCAGGCAGATCGTAATTATATGATTGCCTTGTTAGGGTTCAATACTGCTTTTAGAGCAAACGATCTTTTGCAGTTGAGAGTGATTGATGTGAAAAAAGGATATGTTCATATCAAGGAGCTTAAAACTGGTAAAATGCAACATTATCGAATGGATAAAAGACTTCATAAAGATGTTTTGGAGTACATTGAAAGAAATCATCTTGCTGATCACGATTATCTTTTCAGGGGCCAAAAGAAAAAGCAGAATGGAGTATCTTATGTTTTGCCTTTAACAAGAGAACAAGGTTATATCATTATGAAAAAAAATGCTGATGAAGTTGGTGTGATTTCTACTTTTGGAATGCATTCGCTCAGAAAGACGTTTGGATATTTTTATATTAAAAATGGTGGCAATGTCATTACTCTTATGAAAATGTACAATCATGATGAACCGGCAACAACACTTAGATATGTGTGCTGGGAAAATGATGATGCAGAAAAAGAAAGAAGCAGGGTATACATTGCTGCTACAAAGTAGAAATGAGGTGGAACAATGACAAGAAACAAATTAACAGATATGCATAATATTTTGATGGAACAGTTAGAAAGATTGAACGATGATGATCTTACGGATGAAGAGCTTCAAGCCGAAATTAAAAGAAGCAGAGCAATGGCAGATATAAGCGCTCAAATTGTTGATAATGCCAGAGTTCACATTGAAGCCGCTCAATTTCAAGCTGATTACAACAGGGAAACTCCTGTACTTCCCAAAATGTTAGGGATTGAAAGTAAAAAATGAGTATGAGATATACACAGGAAATGCATGATTACATTATTGAAATAGCTCCTGGCCGATATAATTCTGAAATAGCAGACATGTTCAATAAAAAGTTTGGAACAAATTTGAGTGCTAAAGCTATGAAAAACTACAAGAATAATCATGGAATTACTTCCTGGATTTCTAAAATTGATTATTCTAGAATCAAATACAAAAAGCTTTTGAGTGATGAACAGGTTGAATATTTAAAAAAGATTTATCAAGGCATCAGCAATAGAGAGTGCACAAGACTTTTGAATGAAAAATTCGATACCTCCTTTT
>CAVESC010000129.1:0-7232 GCA_963618275.1 Bacteroidaceae bacterium | reverse complement strand
CCCTCAACCTACTGATTACAAGTCAGTTGCTCTACCAATTGAGCTAAGCCGGCATTTAAAAAAATGGTGGAGGTTAACGGGCTCGAACCGCTGACCCTCTGCTTGTAAGGCAGATGCTCTCCCAACTGAGCTAAACCTCCAAAAATGGTGACTCGTACGGGATTCGAACCCGTGAATGCATGCGTGAAAGGCATGTGAGTTAACCGTTTCTCCAACGAGCCACATGGCGCTTGAAGTAGGACTCGAACCTACGACCGATCGGTTAACAGCCGATTGCTCTACCAACTGAGCTATTCAAGCAACTTAACAGTGCTCATTTATATTAGCATCCTTTTTCTAATAAATCAACCCTTTTTATAATTTTTTTAAAAAAAATTTAATTTTCTTTAAAAAACTACACATATATGAATATTATGTATCATTCTTGATTTGATTAATGATATAATTATATAAACATATAACATAAGGAGGACGTTATGGATCAACAAAGAGAACAAGCAAGTCAAATCGCACATGAATTTGTCGTTTATCAAGAAAGTGAACAAGCAGATATTGATGCTAAGGATCATCAATTCGATGCTTTATGGCAAAGTATATATGATGTATGTAAATTAATTAAATTTGGAATAATAGAAGATATCACTGAAGAAGAATTTGAAGAAGCTTATGCTTGGTTAAAAACTACCCAATCTCTTACAGATGATTATCAAGAATTCGATTTAGAATTTTAAGGAGAAAAAAATGGAAAGATATTTAATTGTAACTGATACAACAAGTGCAATGGATCAAGAAATTGCACAAAAGAATGGAATTGAACTTATTTCATTAAGTGTCATTGTAGATGGAAAAGAATATAAAGATCAAATTGATATTTCAACAAAACAACTTTATGACTATTTAAAAGATGGTAAAACACCTTCAACAAGTCAACCAAATACAGGTTATCTTATTGAAAAAATGGAAAAATGGCAAGAAGAAGACTATGAAGCTATCATTATTATTACTTGTTCATCAGATTTATCAGGAACAAATAACGGTTTCCATCTTGCTAAAGAAACAGTTGGTTTAGATAATGTTTATATTTATGATAGTCGCCAAGTTGGTGCCCCTGTCATGGATATGGCTATTCGCGCTAAACAACTTGCTGATGAAGGAAAAACAGTGGATGAAATCTTTACAATGTTAGAAGAAAAAACAGCACATTCGTTCTCGTTTTTATATCCAGATAATTTTACTCAACTTTCACGTAGTGGACGTTTATCACCAATGGCAGCTAGAATGGCTTCGATGTTAAAAATCAAAGCTTTGCTTTGTTTAGATGAACAAGGTAAATCTGTTGATAAATATAGTATGTCTCGTACAGAAGTTAAAGTTTTAAAAGCTATCGTTGATAAATTTCATGAATTAGGAGTCAATGCTAAACAATATAAAATTTATATTTCTGATGCCGATAATTTAGGATTTGCTAAAAAAGCTAAATTGTTATTTCAAACAACATTCCATGGAATCGAAGTAGAAATCAATGACCTTCCTGCTGTTTTAACATGTCATGGTGGTCTTGCTTGTTGCGCTATTCATTCTACATATAAAATTTAAGGGAGTGATTTTATGAAAGTTGTTGATATGCATTGTGACACTATTTTAAAGCTTTATGATGATTTACATCATGGTAAAAATGGTTCTTTATTAGAAAACGATGGCCACATCGATTTAAAGAAAATGCAAAAGGGAGATTATTTATTACAAAACTTTGCAATGTTTGTTGATTTAAATGAAAATCCTCAACCATTTTTAAAAGCCAATCAACTCATTAACCATTATTATCATGAAATAGAAAAATATCCTGAACTTATTAAACCTGTCTTTTGTTATCAAGATATCATTGATCACCAACAAGCAGGTATCATGTCTTCTCTTTTAACCTTAGAAGAAGGTGCAGTTATAGAAAATGATTTATCATTACTAGAACATTATTATAGATTAGGTGTTAGAATGATTACTTTGACTTGGAATCATGTAAATGGTATTGGTCACCCTAACCTTTCTAATATTTCTTGTTATGAAGATATGTTTAAAATCAATGACCAAGATGGTTTAACACCTTTTGGTTTAAAATATATTAAAGAAATGGAACGTTTAGGAATCATTATTGATGTTTCTCATTTAAGTGATGCTGGATTCTATGATGTTTATCATCATACAACAAAGCCTTTCGTTGCTTCTCATAGTAATGCACGTCAAGTTTGTGGTGTTGCTAGAAATATGTCAGATGATATGATTTTAAAGCTTGCGAGTCGTGGTGGTGTTATGGGAATTAATTTCTGTAGTGGTTTTTTAACAACTGAAGGCGATCATCATACAAGTTATGTTAAGGATATGGTTCAACATATTTTATATATCAAAAATCTTGCAGGTATTGATTGTATTGGCTTAGGAAGTGATTTTGATGGTATTGGTTCAAAATTAGAAATGAAAGATGCAAGTGGTTATCAAATGTTATATGATGCATTAATTGAAGCCGGTTTGTCTACAGATGAAATTGAAAAGATTTTTTATAAAAATGTTTTACGTGTTTATAAAGAAATATTGAAATAGGATTGTTCGCAATCCTATTTTTTAAAAAAATAAAAAAAAGCTTATCTCTATCTCATCATTTTAAAAAAATAATGTTATAATAGCTAAATGGGAGGGACACTTATGTATATTAAAGATGATGAAATTAATAAGTACTTTAATGAGCCCAACTGGAAAGTCGCTCATAACTTATTTCAACATAATACAATATCTAACATGTCTGTAATTAAAGATGGTCAAATTTATCAAATCGTTGGAAGTACAAACGTTAACGGTAAAATAGATACTGCTACAATTCAAGTAGATACTGGAGGTCATATTCTGGAATTCAACTGTGATTGTAGTCATTGCAAGCCTAATGAATTGGCATGTGGACATATAGGTGCAATTTTATTGAAATTTTATGGATTAGAATCAAGTGATTTACCATATTCTTTCAATCAAAAAGGAAATTATGCTGATCAATTACAGGCACTTCAAGCTAAAAAAGAAGCTGCTCATTTAAAGGAACAAGCTAATCTTACTTTTTCACTTATTGAACAATACAAAAACAAACATCGCTTACATCAATTACAACTTAACCAACACGTTCGCTTGATACCTCAAGTAAAAAGCACTTTTAATCGTTTAAGTTTATCTTATAAGATTGCTAGCGATCGTAGTTATACAATTAAAAACTTAAATACTTTTATTCAAAATGTAAAAGCTAATGAAATTATCGAATACGGAAATGCTTTAGTTACCGATCATAATTCCAAAGCATTTGATAGTTCTTCATTAAAACAACTTCGTTTTATTAAAGAATATTCACATTTTAAAGATGATGATCGTAGTATTAGAATCAATTCTGATAACATTGATGATTTCTTTTTAGCGCATTACGATAATCTAGATATTAATATTAATTTTACAACAATTGATTTACAAAATTTTATTTTAGAAATTCAAAAAGATGAAGATTATACAACTATTAAATATAAAGAACCTGAAGGTATTACAATTGTTGGTCATCAATATATCTATTATTTCGACCATTATACACTTAATAGATATTCAAAAGAATGTAGTGAAGCTTTGAGTCCTTTACTTACTCATTTAGAAAACAATTCACTTACTATTCCAAATAAAGAATTGCCTCGTTTTTCTAAATATATCATTGATTCTGTAGTTCCTTATGTCGAATTTACAGGAGATGATATTGATGAATATCTACCAATGGATATTTCTTTATTAATTTATGTCGATTTAAATAATAATAATGAATTATCTGTCACTTTAGATTATCGAGATGATCAAGGAAATACAATCTTAGAAAACCCAAAAGACTTAGTACTTCCATTAAAATTAGATGGTGTTATTCAAACATTAGAAAAATATTTAGAATATGATGAAATCACACAAATGTATTATCTTTATAATGAAGAAGATATTTATGATTTTATTACTCGTATTTTACCTTCACTTAATAATGATTGTGAAATTTATATTAGTGAAGAAATTAAACAAATGAATAAACCTAAAAATATGAAGTTAAATATTGGGGTTAGATTACAAAATGATTTATTAAAAATCGATATTAATAGTATTAATGTTGATAAAGAAGAAATCAAAGATATTTTGTATGCTTATCAACATAAAAAGAATTATCATCGTTTAAAAAATGGTGAATTTATTAATTTAGATGATGATAGTATTAAAGATTTAGACTTATTATTTAATGATTTAAATATTGAATATAAAGATTTAAAAGATGGTGAAGTAGAAGTTGATAAATATCATTCACTTTATTTAGAAAACTTTATGAATAATTCATCATTACAATTTAATAGAGACCAACATTTCCAAGATTTAATTTCTCATATTGAAGAAAAAGATCCTGCAGAAATCAAAGTTCCTCAAAACTATTCTAATATTTTAAGAGACTATCAAGTTCAAGGTTTTAAATGGTTAAAAACAATGTCAGAATATGGTTTTGGTGGTATCTTAGCAGATGATATGGGACTTGGTAAAACTTTACAAGTCATGACATTGATTGAAGATGGTATTGGTGAAAATCATGTCAGTCTCGTTGTTGCTCCTGCAACCTTGATTTATAACTGGCAAGATGAAATTAATAAATTCTCTAAAAAGTTAAGAACAATTTGTATTACTGGGAATATTGCTCAAAGAAAGAAATTAATTGAAAGTATTCCAAATTATGATGTTGTTATTACATCTTATGATTATATTCGTAGAGATTATGAATTATATAAAGATTATCAATTCTATTATTTTATTTTAGATGAAGCTCAATATATTAAAAATCAAAGCACGAAGAATGCTCAAACCGTTAAATTAATTAATGGTAAATATCGTTTTGCTTTAACAGGTACACCAATTGAAAACAGTTTAGCAGAATTATGGTCTATTTTTGATTTCTTGATGCCACAATACTTATATAATTATCATCATTTCAAAGAAACATATGAAATACCAATCATCAAAAATGAAGATCAACAAAAACAAGCAAAACTTAAACAATTAGTTGAACCATTCATTTTAAGAAGAACAAAGAAAGATGTTTTAACTGAATTACCTGATAAGATTGAAAACAACGTGATTATTCCATTTACACCAGAGGAAGAAAAAGTATATCTTGCTAACTTATCAACAATTAACACTGAATTACAAAGCGCTATTCAAGTAAATCATATTGATAAGATTCAAATTCTTGCAATGATGACAAGACTTCGTCAATTATGTTGTGATCAACGTATTTTATATAAAGATATTATTGAACCAAGTTCTAAACTTAAAGCATGTATGGATATTATTGAAACAGCTAAAGAAAATAATCAAAAAGTCTTATTATTCTCTTCATTTACTAAATCATTAGATTTAATTGAAGCTGAATTACGTAAAAAAGATATTTCTTATTATGTTTTAACTGGTTCAACAACAAAAATCAAAAGACATCAACTTGTTAATGCCTTCCAAAACGATCAAACAACTGTCTTTTTAATCAGTTTAAAAGCAGGTGGTACAGGACTTAACTTAACAAGTGCATCAACTGTTATCCACTTCGATCCATGGTGGAATATGTCTGCACAAAATCAAGCAACTGATAGAGCTTATCGTATTGGACAAACAAATAATGTTCAAGTTTATAAATTGATTATGAAAAATTCTATTGAAGAAAAGATTCAAAAACTTCAAGAACAAAAACAAGATTTATCAAATATGTTTATTGAAAATAATAATGGTTCTATTACTCAAATGTCTACAGCAGATATTATTGATTTATTTAAATAAGAAAAAGGAGATTAAAGACGTTCAATCTTTAAATCTCCTTTTCTTATATAATTTAATTTTCTAAAGCCTTTATAAAAAACAAAAGTTAAAACCGCTGGTACAATAACATCTATTACAATAAGTGGTACCCAATATTGATTACCCATTACTTGAATTGCATCTAGTAATCCTACAAGTCCTGCTGTTCCCATTCCTGAACCAATTGCACTACAGCGAATAGAAAGTAAGACCGTTGAAATAGGCGCTGTAATAACCGTTGTTAAAATCGTTGGTAGCCAAATAATCGGTCTTCTAATAATATTTTTAAACTGCAACATACTTGTTCCAATTCCAATAGCAATAACATCTCCAATATCATTATCTTCAATTGACATCATCGCAAAACCAATCATTTGTGCGCAACATCCTGCAAGTGCTGCTCCTGCTGCTAAACCATCAAGTCCTAGCATAATTCCAATCGCTGCAGAAGAAATTGGGGCTGTTAATGCCATTCCCATTAAAACACCTACAACAATTGACATAAAGAATGGTTGTAACGAAACACCCTCATTAATAACACTTCCAATCCAAGTAATCATTTGTGTCAAATAAGGTCCTACAAATTGCGTTACCAAACCTGCCATACAAATAGAAACAAAAGGAACAAGTAAAATATCGATTGGTGTTTTTCCTTGAATAAGTCTTGTTATCTCTATTGCTACTAAAACAGCCACATAAGCTGAAATTGGATTTCCTGCTTGAATTCCATTATTAAATGTTCCAGCTCCTATTGCTCCTGCAATCACCGCAGAAATTAAATTTAATCCTTTAGCATCAATCGCATATCCTATTCCTATTCCAATTGCAGGTCCCATTAAATAACCCGCAACCGTTCCCCAAGTTACTAATTGTTCAACATGAACTAAAGTTCCTAATTGTTTTAATATTGTTCCAATAATCAAACTCGCAAAAAAGCCATAAGCCATGCCATTAAAAGTATTGATTACATAATTACCTTTTCCTCTACTTTGTGCCATATATTACCTCCTAAACTGGATTATAGAGTATATTTATTTTTTTACAACAAAAAAACTGCCGAAGCAGTTAGTTTATTTATTGGTGGAGCCAAGCGGGATCGAACCGCTGACCCCCTGCGTGCAAGGCAGGTGCTCTCCCAGCTGAGCTATGGCCCCAATTTAATATTTAATTTTTTCACCATTTCATTTGTTAAAATGGTGGGCCTGAATGGATTTGAACCATCGACCTCACCCTTATCAGGGGTGCGCTCTAACCAACTGAGCTACAGGCCCACATCTATATAAAACAATTAATTAATGGTGGGCCTGAATGGATTTGAACCATCGACCTCACCCTTATCAGGGGTGCGC
>CAVESC010000128.1:0-7362 GCA_963618275.1 Bacteroidaceae bacterium | reverse complement strand
ATTTTATAGTGTTTAATAATATTAATTAATAAATTAATTTGATATTCTTCAATATCCCCTATCAAATAAAGTTGTTCATTTGATAATAAAGGTTCAAAAGAATAATCATTAAGTTGTAATAGATTTATAAGTTCATCCTTTTGTTCAATAGGACAAACAATAATTGCTTTTTGCATTTTTTCACCAACTTTATTTATAAAATAAATCTAATTTTTCTATTGCTTCTTTAACAACATTTTCTTTGTAATACGTTTGAACATGGGTTGCATCTTTAAGATAATAAAGTTCTTTTTCTTTTGTTGTAATCGCCAGTTCAAAAGCTTGTTCACTCATATAATTTGTATCAGCATAATCACCAACCATCATTAATAATGGTTGATCGATAAGATACATAAATTGAACTGGATCATAGACCATCAAATCCATTAAGTTTCTTTGTAGAAAACATGAATGACTATTAGGATGAAAATGTGTTTCTACATAATATTCATAGCCTTCTCGATACATTTCAATCGGTAATTGATGTCCTACTTCTGGTTTCATCTCTGTCATATTACTATTATAAATCAAAGTGTCTTCCTTTAATTCTTTTTCACGAATAGAAGCAACATCATGAAGTCTTTTTAAAATAGTATCGACTTGACTGTTTTGAAAACCTTCACGCCTAACAGCCCCCGTATTAAACATGGAAATAGTTGCTATTTTCTTTAAACGTTTATCCATTTGTCCACATGAAAGCATATAGCCTCCACCACCACAAATACCTAAACCATAGATACATTGTTGATTGACCCCAGGAAATGAAGAGATTGCATCAATCATTCCTCTAATATCTTCTATGCGATAGTAAGGAATATCTTGCTGTCTAGGATTGCCTTCACTTTCACCAAAGAACATACAATCAGAAACAATCGTGATATATCCTTTTTTTGCAAGTCTTTGTCCATAAAGTCCGGCTGTTTGTTCTTTGACCGCTCCATTAGGAACAGCGATAACAATAGCAGGATATTTTTTATCTTTATTATAATTTTTTGGTGTATAGATGTTAGTTGCTATTTTGATACCATTTAATTGATAAGTGATTGGATGTATTTGAACTTCATTTTCTTTATTTTCAGTTATAGCATTTTCATAAACCAATCCAAAAGGATTAGAAGAAAAGGGAACAGGTTCCCTTTTATCTAATTGAATCATTAATGACCTCCAAATACTTTAAATTCCATTGTATTTAATTTATCATCAATTGTTTTAACTTCTTCTTGACTTAATTCAACATTACCTGCTTCAAAGTTAGATTGAAGTCTTTCAAGTTTTCTTGATCCTGGAATTGGAATAATGAAATCATATTTATTAATCATCCAAGCAAGTGACATTTGTGCATTTGTTGCATGATGTTTTTCACCAATTTGAGATACAACTTCTAATAATTCATTTGTCTTTTTAATTCCTTCTTCTGTATATTGAGGCATATCAGGTCTAAAGTCTTGTTCACCACTACCGAAATCTTTTTTAGATTGATAAGCTCCTGTAAGTGCTCCATTAGCAAGAGGTGAGAAAGCTACATAAGTAATCCCTAATTCTTTACATACAGGCATTAAGTTTTCATGCCATCTAGCCATCATTGAATATCTATTTTCAATAACAGTTACAGGACATACCGCATTAGCACGTCTTAAGTATTCTTCATTTGTTTCAGAAATACCCCATGCTTTAATTTTTCCTTCTTCAATTAATTCTTTCATCACACCAGCAACAACTTCTGGTTCTACTTTAGGATCAATACGATGTTGATAATAGATATCAACATAATCTGTTTGTAATTTCTTTAATGATCCTTCTAATGATTTTCTAATTGTTTCAGGTGAACTATCAAATTCAAGGTGATCGCCCATATGTTTAACACCAAATTTAGTACATAAGATAATATCTTTTCTAAATGTTTTTACAGCTTCACCAACAACTTCTTCATTATAAGCTGTACTTCCATCAGGATTAACTCCTGTATAACATTCAGCTGTATCATAGAAATCATATCCCATGTCATGTGCTTTTCTTAAAATTTCTACTGCTTCTTCTTTAGGCGTTGGAAGTCCACTGGCATGAGTTAATCCCATGCATCCTAGTCCAATCGCATTAACATACATATCTGTTTTTCCAAGTCTGACTCTTTTCATTCTTTTATTCTCCTTCATCATAATCACATGAAGCTGATACTTCAGCCCATTTATCTAATTCAGCAATTTTTGCTTCTAAAGTTGATTTAACGGCTGTTACGGCTGCTTTACCTAATGTTAAAATTTCTGGTAAATCATCATTATGCACAACATCTACAATGACTTTACCAGCTTTATCTGGATCACCTGCTTGTTGATGTTTGTTTTCAAAGTTACCTGGTCTTGATTTACCTACGACTGCTTCATAATCACCAATTTGAGCTTTTGTTCCTTGTAAAGATTCACCATCATAGAATCTTGTTCTAAATGCTCCTGGTTGAACAACCATTGCTTTAATTCCTAATGGAGCAAGTTCTTTCATTAAACCATTTGTAAGTAATTCTAAGGCTGCTTTACTTGAAGCATAATATCCTGAACCAACAGCTGATCTTGCTGCCGCAATTGAAGTTACATTTAAAATATAACCTGATTTTTGTTCTCTCATTTTAGGAAGAACAGCTTTAATTAATTCAATTGGACCAAATAAATTAGTTTGATATAAAGTTTGAACTGCTTCAATTTCACCTTCTTCTACCGCACTACGATAACCATATCCCGCATTATTAACAAGAACATCGATTGTTCCAAATTTATCGTATGCTTCTTTTACAGCATTTTTAATACTTTCTTGACTACATACATCTAAAGAAACGGCTAACGCACTTTCTGGATAATCTTTAACAATATCCATCACTTTATCTTTGTTTCTTGCTGTAACGATTGCTTGATCACCACTTTCTAAAACAGCTTTCGCAATTCCTTTTCCAATACCACTTGAACATCCTGTAATTAACCATGTTTTCATTTTTTAGTTCCTCCTTTTTTCTACATTTTTATTTTAGTTTTTTATCACTTAAAGGTACAATACCAATAAAGAAATGTGCTATAATTTGAACACATAGTAGGAGGTCATTATATGATAGAACTTAATCAACTTGAACAACTTATTTGTATTGCTGAAAATAAAACAATTTCTAAAGCAGCTAAAGAATTATTGATTTCTCAACCTGCCCTTTCACGTTCTATGCAAAGATTAGAAAGTGATTTAGGGGTTGAACTTTTTGACCATTATAAAAATAAGATTGAACTTAATAAAAACGGTGAATTAGCTGTTAAACATGCTCAAAAAATCATTAAAAGTATTCAAACAATGGTTGAAGATGTTCAAGAGTATGATCAATCATTTCATAGTATTGCTATTGCGACATGTTCTCCTGCACCCATGTGGGATATTGAACCTTTAATTAAAGAACTTTATCCTCAAATAACCATTCAAACAGCTGTCATTACTCAAAAAGATTTACTTACAAAATTAAAAGAAAAAGAGTATCACCTTGTGATTACTCCTGAATATATAGATGATCCTCATTGTTATTGTATTCCTTATATAGAAGAAGATCTTTTATTATCATTACCATTAAATCATCCTCTTGCTAGTAAAAAAGAAATTAAATTTCATGATTTAGATGGACAAACCATGCTTCTTTATTCAAATATAGGTTTTTGGCATGATCTTCATATGAAAAAAACACCAAAAACAAAATACTTATTACAAGAAGAACGTCTTACTTTTAATGAAATCGTTAAAGCATCAACGCTTCCTTCTTATACTTCCAATCTTTCTATTAAAAGAGAAGGTAAAATGTCTGATCGTGTTATTTTACCAATTGATGAAGATGAAGCTCATGTGACTTATTATGTTGTGATGTTAAAAGAAAATAAGAAAAAATATAAAGAACTCATTGATAAGATTGATCATTATTATGATTATTAAAAACCCGTAAGTCTTATGACCTACGGATTTTCTATTAATCTAAATCAGTTCCATTAGATTCTATTACTTTTTTATACCAATAGAATGAATCTTTTCTTCTTCTTGATAAATCCCCAGTACCATCATCATATTTATCAACATGAACGAATCCATAACGTTTTGCTGTTTCTCCTGTAGAAGCTGAAACTAAATCAACACATCCCCACATAGTGTATCCCATTAAGTCTACACCATCTTCATTAACAGCAGCGTCCATGGCTTTAATATGATCTCTTAAATAATTGATTCTATAAGTATCATGAATTGAACCATCTTTTTCAATGGTATCAAATGCTCCTAGACCATTTTCTACAACAAATAATGGCATTTGATAACGATCATATAATCTATCTAAAGCATTTCTAAGTCCTGTTGGATCGATTTGCCATCCCCAATCAGAAGCACTTAGATAAGGATTTTTTAAACCAAGTGATAAGTTTCCACCACTTGCTCCTTCATATTCTTCTGGATTATAAGCAGCAACTTGTGACATATAATAAGAGAATGATAAGAAATCAACTGTTCCTTCTTTAATGATTTCTAAATCACCATCTTCAATTGGAAGAGTAATTCCTTCTCTTTCAAATTCTTTTAAACGATAAGATGGATAATATCCTCGACATTGTACATCTGTATAGAAAATATTATTATGGGTATTTTTCCATGCTGCTAATGTATCTTCTGGATTACATGTCATTGGATAAGTTAAAGTATAAGCTAACATACATCCAATTTTAAAATCAGGATTGATTTGATGTCCTAATTTAACAACTTTAGCACTTGCGACAAATTGATAGTGTGCCATATTGATCATTGTTTGTTTATCTTTTGTAAGCACACCACCTTCCATCCATGGAGATGTTTCTATACAGTTGATTTCATTAAATGTAAGCCAATATTTAACTTTATCTTTATATCTATTAAAAACAACTTCACAATATCTTACATAACAATCAATTGTTCTTCTATCAGCCCATGAATTCCAAGCTTCAGTTAAAGCAAGAGGTGTTTCATAATGTGATAAAGTAACTAATGGTTCAATACCATATTTTAAACATTCATCAAAAACATCATCATAGAATTTTAATCCTTCTTCTAATGGTTGTTCACCTTTCATACCTCCATTAGCGAAAATTCTAGACCAAGCAATAGATAATCTATAACATTTAAATCCCATTTCTGCCATTAAAGCAATATCTTCTTTATAATGATGATAAAAATCAGTAGCTTCATGGTTTGGATATAAACAATCATCAAAACATTCAAAATGATCAACATCTTCATAATCCGCACCTACAAACATTGGTGCTTTTACTTTTTCACCGGCTTTATTAATAAAAGTAATACAACGTGGTTCTGTATGTGTTCCATTAGTGATAACATCATCACTTGATTTTCCACGTCCTCCTTCATTCCATCCACCTTCATATTGGTTAGCAGCTGTTGCTCCTCCCCATAAAAAATCTTTTGGTAAACTCATTCTATGTCCTCCTTATTTATTCTTTATCTAGAGTATATCATAAGTTAAATAAATTATTGTTTCTGTTCATATTATGAAAATTTAAATTATTTTTCTAGCATGCTTAAGGTTCTTTGATAATCTTGTGAAGGTTTTGTATTATATTCCAACATATCAAATGATGCTAGATAATTCATTTCTGTTTCACTTAATTCAAAATCAAATAAATTTAAATTATCTTCCATCCATTGTTTTTGCATTGGTCTAGTAATCACACTTATACCATTTTGAACAAGATACTTCATCGCAATTTGTCTTGTTGTTTTATGATACTTTAAAGCTATTTCTTTTACTTTTTCATCTTCATAAACAGCTAATGTTTCTTCTTTACCAAAAACTTGATAACCTTGTAAAACTGTTCCTCTTTCTTTCATCACTTCATTCATCTGTTTTCTTTGGCATCTTAAAGTCACTTTAATTTGATTAACAACAGGAACAACTTTATTAAAATGAATTAAATCTAAATATTGACTCTCTTGATAATTAGAAATACCAATACTTTTAATCAAACCTTCTTCATACATCTTTTCTAATTCACGATAAGCATGATACGTATTTCCATAAGGCCAATGAATAAAAACTAAATCAAAATAATCAGTTTTTAATTTTCTCATTGATTCTAATAATGATTTTCTTACATCTTCTCCTTCATAATTTGTAAACCATACTTTTGTTGTGAGAAAAATATCTTTTCTAGCAATACCTGCCTTCTTTAAAGCATTTCCTACAACTTCTTCATTTCCATAGATTTGTGCACAATCAAATAAACGATATCCTGCATCATAAGCTTCTTTTAATACTTTTGTACACTCTTCTTCATCAAAAATATTCATTGTGCCAAATCCTAATAGTGGCATCTTTAAACCATTGTTTAATGTGATATATTCCATCCTGTTCTCCTTTATTTTTTATACTTTTTTTATTACAATAGAATTGTAATATCCTCGAGTGACTCGAGGTCAAGGAGAAATTTATGTATACTTTAAAACAAGTGTGTCAAATGTTAAATTTATCAGAACATACCGTCCGTTATTATACAGATATCGGTGTAATAACTGTCCAAAGAGATCAAAATAATCGTCGTATCTTTGATGAACAAGCCATTGATTGGTTAAGAGGAACTTGTTATTTAAGAAGCCTAGGTATGTCCATTCAAGATATCAAAACTTTTCATGAATTGTGCATGCAAGAAGGTGATGAAGCTATCAAACAAAGACTCGATATTCTTTTAAAACAAAAAGAAAACGCTGAAAAAGAATTAGAGGTTGCTAAAAAACGTATCGAATTTTTAAATCATAAAATAGAAAAAGAAAAAAAGATTCTTCATCATCTGCTTCCAGATGATAAGAATCCTAGTAAAAAGAAATATCCTAAAGAATGATATTTCTTTTTTTATTACCACGTCATTGCCATTTCAACCATTGATGGATCTTCTGGGTTTCCAATCATTGCTTGTTGATGGTCTAATTCTTTTAAATCATTCATTTCTTGTTCAGTTAATTCAAAATCAAAGATATCAATATTTTCTTGAATTCTATCTTCATGAATAGATTTAGGAATTACAACAACCCCATTTTGAACATTATATTTCAATAAAATTTGTGCAGGTGTTTTATGATATTTCTTAGATAATTCAACTACTTTTTCTTCTTGAAACATTTCATTTGCTTTACCTTGTCCTAAAGGAGCATAAGCCATATGAGCTACATCATATTTATCTTCCCATTCATGATGTTCATGTCTTTGACAATATAAATGTGTTTTGGTACTACGTCAAGAAAAAGTACCAGTTAAACTGAAATATTTTATTTAGTTTA
>CAVESC010000127.1:0-7404 GCA_963618275.1 Bacteroidaceae bacterium | reverse complement strand
TATGTGTTGAAGAAGCAGCTGTCACTGGTGATTATGGATTATTAATGCAAGCATTCATTTTAAATCCACAAACAGTATCAGGACAAAAGATGGTCAATGTCTTAAATGAATTATTGATTGCTCATGAAAAATACTTACCACAATTTGCAGATAAGATTGCTGAGTTAAAAGCAGCAGGTGTTACAATCAAAGATGATGTGGCACGTGAATTAACTGAAAAAGGTTTATAGAATTTTATGTCATATAATGTTAAAATAACAGTTTTAAAATCTGATGTGGATGAAAAACTTGCTAAAGAATATGCTATTCCAAACTTTCAAGCATGTCCGTTTCATAAAGAAGGACAAGTGTTTATAAGCGATGGAAAACATAAACCGGAGGGTATGTGCACATATGCCTGGGAACCAATGAAGGAAATGGTAAGAATGTTATCTAATGGAGAACTTCTTCAACCTAAAGGAACATGGATGATTGATGATGATAAGGGAATATTTTCTTGTGTTGATGGATTAAGACCAGTCATTATGCTCATTGAAAGAATTGATTCATAAAAAGGATGATATAAAAAATGAATAAACATGTAGAAAAAGCAAAAGAACTAAGAAATGCATCGCCAATGGTTCACAATTGTGCGCAAACAATTATGGAAGTTTATGCTGATGATTTAGGAATCAACAAAGAACTTGCCAATCATCTTGGGTGCAACTTTGGTGGTGGTATGAAGTGTGGAAATGTCTGTGGAGCAATTACCAGTGGTTTAATGGTTTTAGGTGCTAAAGGAATTGATTCACCTGCAAAAGTAAATCAATTTATAAAGACTATTTCTAATAATCATCAAGGACTTATAAATTGTGTAGACTTACTAAAAGAAAATGCTAAAAACGGGGGAAATAAAAAAGAACATTGTGATACTATGATTCAAGAAGTAATTGAATTAATTGATCACATGGAATAAAAAAATAAAAGCTCAATTTTATCAAAAATTGAGCTTTTATTTAATCTTTTTAAAATATAAAGCAGTGTATAAAACATCAAAAATAAAATGAATAGAAAGACCATAGAGCATAATACTATGAGGTAAATGATGACTATAAGCATCAATATAAAGATTTTCATTACAAACAAGTTCTAAGTCTCGAGATAATTTTCCTGTAACCCCAATAACACGAATTCTTTTTTTTCTTAAAGCATAAGCAGCATCTACCATTGTTTTGTTACTTCCAGAGTGACTGACTACAAAGGCAACTGTTTCTTGGGGATTAATATGTTCTAAATAAACGGTATTAATGGTATTAAATACTTGTGCACGAATACCTATCGAATTGAGTTTTAAAGCGATTGTTTGGACTTCTGAATAGTTGTTATCATTTGCATAAAAATCTATTTGTTTTGCTTGCAACATATAATTAACAGTTCTAATAAAAGTATCTGTTTTTGTTAGTTTCTGTGTCTCTGTAAAAACATGTTGATAAATAAGAGGTAATGTATCTAAGATTTCACTTACATGACTATCTTTTGTAATTCTTTTATGTTCTGTTTCAGCAGCCATATTTTGTTCTTGAATAAAGGTAAGCTGAAAATCAAAATATCCAGAAAATCCTAGCTTTTTAATAAAACGATTCATAGTAGGTGGACTAACAAAGATCTTTTCTGATAATTCTTTCGCATTTAAAGTCATGACCTCTTTAGGATGATGATCTATGTAATCAACAATATTTTGTTCTTGTGGTGTTAATTTAACATTTTCAATTAAATCTTGAATCATTTTTGCTCTCCTTTCGTAGAATTTCGTTCAATAATATGAAAATCAACAATCTGTGATTTTCCTTTATAAGAAGGGTCTTGATTCATTTTAATAATTTCATCACATGCTTTTTCAGCAAGTTCTTGTCTATTTCTAGAAACGGTAGAGATAGAAGAAAGTTGAGAAAATAATGTATGATCATTACCGATAATTAAAATATCTTCGGGTATCTTTTTATTTAATCTTTTTGCTGCATATAAAGCACCTAAAGCAATTTTATCTGAACCACAAATAATGCCATCAATTTGAGAATCATTACTTAATAATTGGTAAACTAAAGATTCAGCATCTTCATAACTTGCATTTCTTACAGGTATTTTGTAAATATTATCTTTATAGGATAGAGAATGTTCTTTTAAACATTGTTTAAATCCTTCTATTTGAGGAATATCACTTTGTAAAGAAGCATCTGTAGGAATTATATAAATAAGGTGTTTTCTTCCTTTATTGATAAATAATTGAGTACATTGATATGCTATTTGACAAGAATCATTATGAATCAAAGGATAATGTGGACACATAGCATCAATACCAATAATAGGAATAGGATTATTTATAAAGCTTTTAGGAAATGATTTGATTGCAACCATAGAAATAATACCATCTACATTTTTAGAAATAAGTTCATGAATACATTCTTGTACAACTTGGTCTTTATTCTCTGTATTACAAATAAATAACATATAGCCATATTGACGTAATGCCTTTTCTAAATAAAAAGCAATTTTAGAATAAAATTCATTGGTAATATCAGGAACAAGCAAGGCAATAATCATACTCTTAGTATTTCTTAAACTTACTGCAGCTTGACTTCTTGTATAACCATATTCCTTAATGATTTCATTGATTTTCTTCTCTGTTTCTTTTGAATAACGCCCTTTATGATTGATCACACGAGAAACAGTAGAAACGCTTAATCCTGCTATTTCTGCAATATCTTTGATTGATAATTTTTTATTCATATATGTATCACCTGTATATATCATAGCATATTTCTCTAAAAAACGCGGTAACGTTTTCTCTTTTTATTGACATTCAGTGATAGAAGTGATAATTTATGAATAGAGAAAACGATTTCTCAATTATTTTTTATTATTTGAGATAACGATACCGCAAAATAAGGAGGAGAAACTATGGGATTTAGAAAAGATTTTTTATGGGGTGGCGATGTAAGTGCGACTCAAGTAGAAGGTGGATGGAATGAAGGTGGAAAATCACCTGTTGAAACTGATTTTATGTTAGGTGGAGATCGAGATACACCTAGATATGGTTATTACCAAGCACCTGATGGTACGATTGGCAAAGTAAGACAATTTAGTGGTCAAATGCCAAAAGGATCTAAATTTATTATCAAAGAAGGAGAATTTTATCCAAATCATAAAGCAACTGACTTCTATCATCATTATAAAGAAGATATTGCTTTACTTGCAGAAATGGGATTTAAAGCTTTTAACATGTCACTTTCATGGGCAAGAATTTTACCTCATGGAATTAAAGGTGGCGTAAACAAAGAAGGCGTAGAATTCTATAAGAATGTATTTACTGAATGTAAAAAGTATGGAATTGAACCAATTGTTACTTTTTATAAATATGATATGCCAGCATTTTTCATTGAAAATGGTGGATGGTCTGATAAATCAATGATCAATGAATTTGTAGAATTTGCGAAAGTTTCATTTGAAGCTTATAAAGGATTAGTTAAATATTGGATTACATTTAACGAAATCAATATTCTTACAATGACATTATCTAATATGCCAGATGCTTCTAAAGAAGATAAACAAAGAATCTTTGAAGAACAACATAATCAAGTGATTGCCGCAGCTAAAGCAACAATTATAGGACACGAAATAAGTCAAGATTACCAAATTGGTTGTATGATTGCAGGTACTTTTACTTATGGTTTAACATGTGATCCTAAAGATCAACTTGCTAGTCAAAAACATATGCAAACAATGTTCTATTTCTTTGCAGATGCGATGATGAATGGGGAATATCCTTATTTTACACAAAGAGTATTAAATGATTTTGATGTAGAATTAAATGTTACTGAAGAAGAAAAAGAACTTATGATGAAAGGGAAAGCTGATTATTTAGCTTATTCATATTATAGTACAAACTGTGTGACAACTCATGATGAAGGTGAAAAATTTCAAGGGAATATGTTATCTGGTATTGCGAATCCTTATTTAAAACAAACAGACTGGTCTTGGCAAATTGATCCAGATGGAATGAAATATTTCTTACATGAACTTTATGGACGTTATCGTAAACCTTTATTAATTGTAGAAAATGGAATGGGTGCATTTGATAAATTAGAAGAAGATGGTTCTATTCATGACCCATATCGTGTTGCCTATCATAAAGAACATATTAAAATGATGAAAGAAGCGGTAGATGAAGGTGTTGATTTAATTGGATATACAACATGGAGTTGTATTGATCTTGTTTCTGCTTCATCAGGAGAATTAAGAAAACGTTATGGATTTATTTATGTAGATGCTGATGATGAAGGGAATGGTTCATTTAAACGTTATAAAAAAGATTCATTTTATTGGTATAAACATGTTATTGAAACAAATGGAGAAGAAATGGATTAAAAAAATAGCTCGTTTGAGCTATTTTTTAATATGTTCTTTTAAGAATTGATACGCAATTTCCAATACTTGATTATTCCAAAAAGCAGCACCACCATGATCTGCATGTTCTACACAATAGAAAGTAACATCCTTATTATTTTCTTTTAAAGTGTTATATAATAGAACACTTTGACCAAAAGGAACAAGACGATCTTTGTTACCATGAATCATTAAGATAGGTGGTGTATCAATATCCTTTTTAATATATGGTAATGGAGAAGCTTGATAGGCTTCTTGTTTGTGTTCTAAAACATTGACACCACCAAGTAATAAACCTTCTGGACTTGTTGGAGTTACATGGTCTTGTATAGACGGTTCATTTTGCATTTCACTTACAAGAGTTGGTCCATAGAAATCAAATATTCCTTGAATGGATGATGCGTATTTGAATTCTTCAAGTTCTAAAATATTTTGATTAGCAGTGATTCCAGTCATGATAGCTGTATGTCCTCCTGAAGAATCCCCACCTAAAAAGATATTTTTTGTATCGATTTGGTAATCTTGATGATGTTCAACTAAAAAGGAAATAGCTGTTTTAGTATCTTCGATTTGCGCTGGAAAAGGAGCAATGCTGGTATCTCGATATTGCACAATAGCGACAACAAAGCCTTTTTTCGCAATATCTGATAAAGGAATAATATGTTCAATTACATTTTGTTTTTTCCAAGCACTTCCTTGAATATAAACAAGTAATGGATATTTTTCATTAGATTCAAGTTGTTTTTTAGGAACAAGTATATTGAGATAAAGTGGAATCTCACGCTTTATGTATTCAATATCATAAAGTGCTCTAATTGTTATATTATCAAAATCAGCAGGTATGTAATGAATACCTTCACTTGTTTTGTTTGAAACGGGAAAATCTTTTAATTCTTTGTATTCTGGGTTAATCATTTTAAGTTCCTCCTTAATAAACTAATTATAAAAACAATTGTTTATTTAAACAAGGATGAAATTGAATTTCATGAGTTAGAATTTTAAATGAAATTTGATTCTAAAAAAAGAAATGTTCATTGAGAAAAAGAAAGATATTTTTTATGCTTTAATCAAGGAGAGATGGTAATGATGAAATTAAATGATAATGTTACAAGATTAATTAGTGCAAAAGCAAGTCAAGCAAACACATATAATGGAAGACAATTAAAAGAAGCAATTTTTAAATCAGAAGGTAGAGTATTAATGGGACAAACTTATTTAAAGAATCCTATTTTATTTCCTAATTGTACAAGTACAGAATTGATGTTTGCCTTTGGAGGAGATATGGTTTTATTAAATGGGTTTGACTTTAGAAATCCACAAACATGTCCTGGGCTTCAAGGGTATGATTATCAAGGAATAAAAGATTTAGTAGGTGGAAGACCGGTAGGAATCTATATGGGCTGTCCTAAAGAAGGCTTAGATTTAACAAGTGATTATTTATATGATTTAGCAGGTATGATTTGTACAGAAGAAAATTTAAAGAAATGTAAAGAATGGGGTGTTTCTTTTATTATTTTAGGAGGAAATCCTGGAAGTGGAACATCTATCAAAGATGTTGTGCGTTGGACAAAAAAAGCCAGAGAAATTTGTGGTGAAGATATGTTGATTTTTGCTGGTAAATGGGAAGATGGTGTTGTAGAAAAAGTATTAGGAGATCCATTAGCTGATTATGATGCTAAAGAAATCATTGATCAATTAATTGAAAATGGAGCTGATATTATTGATTTTCCAGCACCAGGATCAAGACATGGCATTACAGTAGAAAGAATCAGAGAATTGATTGAATATACACATCGAAAAGGTGCACTCGCAATGAGCTTTTTAAATAGTAATGTCGAAGCAGCAGATCGAGATACTATTAGAGAAGTGACATTGCTTATGAAACAAACAGGTTGTGATGTTCATGCGATTGGTGATGGTGGTTTTGGTGGTGGAACATGGCCAGAAAACATCTATCAAATGTCAGTAACATTAAAAGGTAAAGCTTATACTTGGGCACAAATGGCTACACCTAGAAGATAATGAAATTCAATTTCATATTTAAAAGAAATCTTGTGAAAACGGATTTCTTTTTTTTATCTTTGAATATTTGGGTAAACGTTTCCTTATATAATGTGGACAAGGAGGTTACTTATGATTCATTTACTAGCAACAGATATGGATGGAACATTATTGAATAGTCAAAAAGAGTTTGATACTGAATTTTTTGAAGTTTTACAAAAAGTATTAGAAAAAGAAATGTATTTTGTGATTGCAAGTGGTAATCAGTTCTATCACTTATACAATCAATTTTTACCTTATAGCGATGAGCTTTACTTTATCAGTGAAAATGGTTCATTTATTACAAAAGGTAAAAAAGAGCTTTATTCATTTATTATGGATAAACAAGATGTTCAAACAATTTATAACATCTTAAAACAATATCCAGAAATTATGCCGGTTATTGGAGGAAAAGAAAAATCATATATTCCTCAACAATATCTTTCTTTTAAAGAAGAAATAGAACGACATTATGATGAATATGCATTTATAGATGATATTCATGAAATTAAAGAAGGAATTCTTAAGTTCTCTATACATGATCCACAACATCATGTTGAAAAATATGTAGAATTTATCAAAAAAGAATTACCAGCCCATTTAAAAATCATGACATCAGGAAATGAATGGATGGATATTCAACATGAAACCATCAATAAAGGATTTGGCATACATTTTTTAATGAATACTTTACATCTTACAAAAGAAGAATGTGCAGCATTTGGTGATCAAATGAATGATTATGAGTTATTTCAAAATGTTCATTATAGTTATGCGATGAAAAATGCAATTCAACCGCTTAAAGAGATAGCTTATCAAATGATTGATTCTAATGATGAAGCAGGAGTAACAAAAAAAATAAAAGAGATATTGAAAGGAGAGTTTTAAATGTTAGTAGTAGCTTATATTGGATTTGGAAACAGTGTGTGTAGATATCATCTA
>CAVESC010000126.1:0-7423 GCA_963618275.1 Bacteroidaceae bacterium | reverse complement strand
CATTTGCTTTTTGATTTTTGTTTATATATTGACTTCTATTTAAAGATAGTTCAAAAGGAATCTTTTCACCAATCCTTAAGTTTTTATAATACTTAAACAAATTTTCTTTTCCAATATTTAAGGCACTTCTCGCAAAATAAACATTATCTGAATATGTGATTGCATTCTTTAAATTATTAGGTGATGGTGCATGTAAAGTTGTCACATAATAATTACCCCAGCTTGAATCCTTTTGCCATTTATCTTTAGCACCTAAATCTTTATTTGGATCAATTGTCTTTGTTTCTAGTCCTATTGCTGCTGTGATAGGTTTCATTGTTGATCCAGGGGTATAAGTTTGTTTATAACGACTCATTAATGGTTGATTACTATCATTATTTAAAGCATTCCATTTATCTGTTGAAAGTCCTAAAACAAAATCATTGTTTGAATAGGATGGTGTTGATACAAGCGCTAAAACTTCTCCTGTTTGTGGATTTAAAGCAACAGATGCGCTTTTATCATTTTGATATTCATTATAAAGACTTTCTTGTAAATCAATATCAATTGTTAGTGTAATATCTTGTGGACTCATTTTAACTTTCTTATAACAAAGATTTGTTATGACTTTATCATTTTTATCAACAAGATCTATTTGTCCAGAAGTTATTCCTCTTAATTGTTTTTCATAAGCCGCTTCAATTCCACTTCTTCCAATGACTGAAGTTGAATTATAACCTTCATTTTTGTGATTTTTTAAATCTTCTGAATTAACATTTTGGACATAACCAATAATGTGTGAAGCTACCTTATCATAAGGGTAAGTACGAATACTTACCGTTGAAATTTTAACACCACTAATATTTAATATTCCCTTATTAATGAAATCATTTTTTGTAGTTTCAGAAACTGTTTTAATAGGGACAAAAGAATCATCTTTGATCCAAGAAGCACTCATTTTCTTTTGAATGTTTTCTACATTTGTTTCTAAATACTTAGCAATTTGTGCATAATCATTTTCACCATTAAGCTTTCCTTTTACAAGTCCAACAGAATAACCTTTTCCATCTTCAGCAAGTACCTTTCCATTTCTATCTAAAATTCGTCCTCTTTTTTCAGGATTGTATGTTGTTATTTTTATTTTACAACCATCAGTATAGTCTTTCATAATAAGATTTTTATTAAATTTAATCTGTTCATTTTTAACTTCCACTTTATTTCTATAAGTAATTCTTCCTGCAAGCGTATCGATATAGATTAAATATTCAATAACATGATCTTGTTCATCTAAAATCTTTATTTGGATATTTTTTGCTTCTATTTCTCCATAAAATTCTTTATATTTTTCAACAAAATATTTTTGTGTAGGCGTATAGACTGTTTTTTGATCTAACATTTGATACATCTGTTTATAGTTTTTCTTTTTTAAAAGTTCAAAATATTCTGTAACAACTTGTTCATTACTTTTTCCCTGATTAAATATAAAAAACACTGAAACAATCATTAAAACACAAATACTAATTCCAATAATCCATTTCTTTTTCATTTCTATTGACCTCCTATAGAATAAGCGTAATCTTGATTTGTAGAAACATCTTTTTCAATAACAGGATCACATTTTACTAAACCAATATCACCTGGCACACGATAACCAATATAAGCTACTAAATAACAATCTTTTCCTTTTTTTATACGATACTTATATGTAAAGTTTGTTGTTTCTGTTTCCTTTAAATAAGTAATTGTTGATGTGTAAGTCATCTCAACACAGAAATCATTAATATCCCCAGCTATGACTTTAATTTGTTTAATTTGTCCTGTTTCTATGACATCATCTTTTTTAAATAATTCTAAAGAATGAAAATAGGCATCTCTTGTCACTACATAATAATCTGTTGATGATGAAGGGACTTTAAAAAGATAATCACTATCTTCAAAATGAGTTAATGTTGAATCTTTTTTTAAATAATCATCCATCTTATTAACAAGGTCTTTTGCTTGTTTTCTATATTCCTTATCAATATCTTTTTGTTCTTGTTTATCCTCTTTATAAGTTCCACAATACAATGTTACACTTGTATCTTTTTTCACATTATAAATTTGAATCGTACCTTTTTTATCTAAAAGATTATCCTCATTTAAAACACAATTTTCATCTAATATTATGACATACTGATCATCATCATTTTTTGACAAAGTTAGGGCAATCGTTCCATTTTGTTTTGTTTCATTTGCATCAAAGTACTGACTTTTATTCTTTATTTTTAATATTAATTGTCCTGCATTTTCCTTAAGATATGTTTTCGTTTCGCTATTATTTTTATTAAACCATTCTCCCTGTAATGTAGGAAAAATATTAAAGTATGAAATTCCATTTCCGCGATCACCAAATGTTGAAACATTTACCTTTCTCTGCTTTTTTTCATTTTTATAAGTAAATATATAGCAATCATTTGTTAACCATTTTCCATCGTAATCCTTTATTTTTGTAGTAACTGTATCACTTTTTCGAGCAAAACATAAATAAGTATAATGATAAATATCTAAACGATGGTCATCGTCATCATATTTTAAAACAGCCCTATTTTTAAATTTTGGAGAAAAAGATGTTATTTCTTCTACTTTTTGAAAATAATTAAATCCAATAATAAAAACAATGATAAATCCTAAATATCCTATTAAAACATATGAAATCTTTTCTGCTTTTCTTTTAAGCAAACAGTAATCTATAAATAAACAACATAAAATAATAATATTAAATAATATACAATTGATTGAATGAATATATTCAAACTCAAATCTTTTTAAAACAATATAATATCCTAATTGCAAAATAAATAATGAACATCCTATTATGTTTGTAAATAAAGAAATCAAAAATATACTTCTTTTAATTTTTGCTTCTTTTAAATTACTTTCTAATCGATTAAAATCATGAATATCTATAAATAAGACTTTTTTATGTTTTTTTAAAAGAATCAAATCTTTATAATTAAACATTTCAAACTGTAAAAAAGAGTAAAAAATAGTTTCTTCATTTTCTTGATATAAAATTCCGTTATCTTTTAAAGTATAAAAAACTTCATATTCTCTAAAGAAACTTATTTTTAAAAAAGTTCTTACTATTGGAATAAATATAAATACCATTCCTAAAATAATAAGACTCTTTCCAAGTATATCTACATAATCATTTAGATATTGTTGCAATGGTAAAAAGGCTAACCCTCCTAAAATAGACATAATCCCTATAAAATTTAAAATCCAATACACTTTATTATCAAAATAATGAGTTTTCAAATATTTTTTATAATAACTTTTCTTTATTAAAAAAGCTTTTTCATATAAATTACTTTGTGTATGATTTTCTTTTCCTTTTAATAAATCATCAACACTTATATCAAGAGCACTTGCTAAATCAACAAGAATTGAAATATCTGGAAGACCTGCACCTGTTTCCCATTTGGAAATCGTTTTATTAGAAACAGCTAATTTTTCTGCCAATTCCCCCTGCGTCATTCCTTTTTCTTTTCTTCTTTTTGCAATTAATTTTCCCACTTTTTTACTATCCATATAAACAACTCCTTACAATTATCATACTATGTATTTTCTTTAAAAGATACAACGTTTCATCTAGAGAATATGTCTACGAAGCGTGGAACCTCTTGATTTTATATGTTTTTTTATTTATAGATATAAAAGAATGACTTTAAATACCATTTTCTATATTTTATATAATTATAAGCAAAGCATAAATATTCTTAAGTCAACAAACCCTTAATAGTACTAAAACAAATATATTGTTCATTTCCATATATAAAATTGAATCTTTCATCATAATATAAAAAATCAATATCACACTTTTCTTTATAGCTCGATCCATATTTATTTTGACTGATAATGATATTCATATCTTAATGTCGTATATTTCCATGACAATTCTTTAACAGCTATGACTTCCATTGCTATAAATACAAAGGATTCTTTAAAAAAAATAATGACATCCTTTAAACAAATCATATAAACCTTTGATTAAAAATAACATACCGATTATAAAACTTATTTTTTATTCTCCCTTTATTGCCTCTTATATTTTCAATTTCTCACTATAACAAATACTTGTGGAAATCATGTGTAAAAACAATCTAAAAAATAAAAAAAGCTAAAGACAAGCATGTCATTTAGCATATTTCTACAAAGTATAAAATTATTTTATTTTTCTGATGACACAATGAAGTCGCATACCCTTACGAACTTCAAATTTTTCTACCTTCAATCCTACATTTTTACAACATTTAACAATTTCTTCTTTAGTTGGAACCTTTACATCACCATGACCTAATAAATTAACAAGAGGCATTTCAATCTTATCCATGAACCAACAAATTAATTTATTATTGCTTGTTACATCTCTTAAAATCAATCTTCCTCCTGGTTTTAAACACCTTTTTACACTATCAAAGAATGCCTGTGGATTAGGATAATGATGAAAACTCATAGAACAAATAATAGCATCAAATTCATTATCCGCAAATGGAAAATTCTCACAATCTCCCACAACAAAACGCGCATTAGAAATATTTTTCTTTTTTGCTTGTTCAATCATTGCAGGTGTTAAATCTAATCCAGTATAATGTTTCTCAGGATATTTTTGTGATAATAATGATATCATTGGTGCTGGACCACACCCTGCATCTAATAAATCATTAAAAGGTTCTTTTTCTAATTCTTCCAATATATCTGGATAATCTTTTTTACACATATTATAAATTCCAGCATTATCACTTTCATATCTTGATGCAACTTTTGTAAATTCTTTTAAAGATAGTTGTTTATATTCTTCATTTGTCATTGTTATTGTCCTTTCTATTTAGTTAGCTATAACTAACTAAATCTATATTATCATATTAACATCTTTTTAACTATAAATAAAAAAATTTTTTAAATTATCCTATGCATATTTTAGATATGTATTGTTTTTAATATGTTTTTGTATATAATTTATTTGGGTGATTTTATGGCAAAAAATACAAAAGGTTTTTTTAAGATGGAAATGGTACTTTTAAAGATACTTAGTCAAGGAGATTGTTATGGTTACCAAATCGTACAAACACTTGAACGTATGTCTAATGGTTATATAAAGATTGCTGAAGGGACAATGTATCCTATTTTGTATCGTCTATTAGATGAAGGATTTATTAGTGATGAAAAAAAGCTTGTTGGTAAAAGACAAACTCGTATTTATTATCATATTGAGGATAAAGGTATTGAACATATGAATGAATTATATGAAGAATATTTATCAATGACTCATTATATTAATAATATTATGGAGGACAATTACGAACAATAATATCAATAAATATTAGAAGATTGTAAAAATCTTTTAGTATTTATAACAAAAAAAGAAAGATCATTTTTAAAAGGAATTAAAAATAATAACTTTAATCTAACTACAATGAAAGATGCTTACAATATGGCTATCCTTCTAATAAAATTACATCTTATTTTGAAAACCTAAATTCAAATTATTTAATTAAATAAAAGATATCGTGATTCAAAAATCAAATATGTAGAATATACAATTACCAAAGAAAATGAATAATATATTTATATTGAATAAAAAAAGATTATAACCAAACTATTTCAAAAAAATCGTTATAATCTTTTTTTATTTTATTTAAAACCATACATCTTACAAAACTTTTTATAATGACGTTGTATATAGCGATGTCTATCTAAATCTACTTTATGTTTTGCATATATTCCTATTAAATCTGCAGGATCACTAATTTCAATATCATTATTTATAAACATCTCAAATAACGGTGAAACATCATCAATATTTTCTAATCTAAGTTCATATTGATCATTTTCTAATAATAAATCAACATTAACATAATACATATACTCGCTAAAAAAGCCTAATTGACGATATGTTGCACTTAAAAATAATTTAATACTTTTAATATCTTTATAATAAATTCTAACATTATGATGTATCACACTTTCATATTCTAAATAATCATCCTCAAAATTTAACAATCTACATTTTCTTTGTTCAGGTGTCAGTTTTTTATTTTTAAATACAACATAGACATTTTCCCTTGTTTTGTTTTTTGAATTATCAACGTTTATTATTTCAACTTTATGATCTAATGATTCATTTAATATTGGTTTATCTTTTATGATGTTTTCTTCATCGATATTTGAAAACATACTTAATAAAATATCTTTTTCTGTAATCCTATTAATTTCTTCATAGAATGATTTTTGATCTGTCTTATTTTTTATAAGCTGTATTTGCATTTGTCCATCTCTTAAATATAAAAACTTATTAGCATAACTTGCTATTGCACTATCATGTGTTACTAAAATAATAGATGTTCCTTCTTTATTTAAATCTTTAAATATTTTTAAGACTTCGTGAGAATTTTTTGAATCAAGATTTCCTGTTGGTTCATCACATATAAGAATTTGTGGTTGACTGACAATTGCTCGAGCAATGGCTGCTCTTTGTCTTTCACCACCAGAACATTCTAAAGGCTTTTTATCTAACAAATGTTCAATTCCTAATTTCTTAGAATATTCGTGAACTCTTTGATTAATAATATTATTATTTTCTTCATTTAGAATAAGTGGTGTCGCAATATTATCATAGATTGATAGATTTTCAATAAGATTATGATTTTGAAAAACAAAGCCAATATCATGACTTCTTAAACAACTAATTTCTTCGTCATTTATTTCCGCAAGATTTTTTCCAAAAAGCAAAACTTTTCCTGTTGTAGGTAAATCAAGTCCAGAAATACAATTTAAAAACGTTGATTTACCACTTCCACTTGGACCCATAATTGATACAAAATCTCCTTTTTGGAGAGAAAAATCGATTTTGTTTAATACATGATAATTTGTTCCTCTTTTAAAAAATATATCTTCATCATATACTTTTGTAATTTTACTCACTTCGATTAAATTGTTGTTCATTTTCTATTACCTCTTTCATTTTATTTTTAATTAACATTCGATCCAACATATATAAAAGCACTAAGGATAAAACATATATAAACAAAAGTATTAAATTCATAAATTCTCTATTTGATTTTAAAAACATAATTATAAAAAGAGTTACTGGTAAAAAGAATAAAAGAATTAATAAAAATAACAATTCTCTTAATTGAATTTTATAGATATCTTTAAATGTATATCCTATTGAATTTAACGTCATTATTTGTTTTTTCTTTCCACTAAAATAGACATAATATTTAAAATAACAACACATCAAAAGCGAAATAACTGTAATCATATAACAAAATAAGTAAATCATATTTTGTTTATTTTCACTTATAAAAATCAGATAGAAGAAAATAGGTATAAAAACAAGAAACATAATAATCAATGAAAATAAATTTTGATACAGAGATATGAAATCATTATAAGCAATAAT
>CAVESC010000125.1:0-7671 GCA_963618275.1 Bacteroidaceae bacterium | reverse complement strand
AAAGCGGGAAGAAAATTCTATATATATCAATAGGTTAGAGTTTTCGAACCGCCTGAGAAAAATAAATGGGGGATGAAAAAATGGAAATAAAAACAGTTGCTGTTTTAGGTGCTGGAGCAGTAGGTTCTTATATTATTTGGGGATTAGACAAAAAAGTAAAATTAGGTGTTATTGGAGAAGGTGAACGTGCTAAACGTTTACAAAAGGGATGTTTGATCAATGATCAAATGTATTATCCAGAAGTATGGTCACCGACAGAAGCACATGGAGTGGATTTATTGATTGTTTCTTTAAAATATGGTGCTTTGAAAGATGCCTTAAAATATATTCAAACAATTGTTGACGATCATACAATTGTCATGTCTTTAATGAATGGTGTAGATAGTGAAGAAATCATTGGAGAAGTCATAGGTAAAGAACATCTCATGCCATCTTTAATTAAGATTGCTTCACATAAAGAAAATGGTTATTGCTTTGATCCTGAAACAACTATTGGGATTGTTTTTGGAGAATTGCAAGCACCTTATCAAAGCAAACGTGTACAAGCAATAGAATCATTATTTGAAAATACAGGGATTCATTATCGTGTAAGTAACTATATTCAAGAAGAAATTTGGAGTAAATTTCGTTTAAATGTATGTAATAATTTACCTCAAGCTATTTTAGGAGCTGGAGTAGGATGTTATCGTGATAGTGAACATATGAAATTTATTCGAGATGGTCTACGTCATGAACTTGAAACCATTGCGCATGCTAAAGGAATTGATTTAAGCAAATCTGATTCTTCTTCATCACGAGGAAGTGCTGTACCTGCAACTGCTCGTTATTCTACATTGCAAGATTTAGATGCTAAACGTCATAGTGAAATTGATATGTTTTCTGGAGCTTTAATCAAAATGGGTAAAGAACTTCACATTCCTACACCTTATAATGAATATACTTATCATATGATAAAAGCACTTGAAGAAAAGAATGATGGATTATTTGATTATGATCAAGAAAATCAAAGAAATATGTGTTCGAAATAAGAAGATAGCAAATGTTATCTTCTTTTTTTATAAAATCAATCTTTTTATTATGTAAAAAATGATTTTTTTCTTTAAAAGTTTGAGCATTATGATAAAATGAACAAGGTGGAGGTGGTAAAAATGATAGTAGACCCGTTATCCGGTGGACACAATGATAATAGTGAGGATCATTTACCACCGTCGGTAAAGTTCCTCTTTAAATAAGAGGGGGGAAAATAAATGATAAAACAAATGACTTCTGAAGAATTAAAGAATTTAATTCTTCACGGGAATAAAGAAATAATTAAGGAAGTTTTAGAAAATATTCACCCGGCAGATATCCTTGATATTTTGCATGAAGATGAAGATTCATCAAAAGAAATCTTAGAACATTTACCAAATGAAGTTATTGGGGATATTTTAGATGAAGAAGATGATGAAGAACTTATCTTAGAATGGTTGAATTTATTTTCAAAATACAAACAAAAACAAATCTTAGATGAAGTAAGTCATGACGTTATTACTGATATCATTGGATCAATTGAAGATGAAGATGACAAAAATGCTTTTTTAGAATTATTGGAAGATGATGATAAAGAAGATGTCAAACAGTTATTACAATATAACCCAGAAACTGCTGGGGGAATCATGACAACAGAATATTTAGATATTCATGCAAATAATACAGTTAAAGAAACATTATTATTTTTACAAACAACTGAAGAAGAACCAAGACATTATCTTTATGTAGTTGATAAAGAAAATGTCTTAAAAGGGGTTGTTTCTTTAGGTGATATCGTCACAAGTAGCTTTGATACACCGATGTTAGAAATCACAAATCAAAATGTAAAAGCAGTTTATTATTATGAAGACCAAGAAGAAGTTGCGAAGACTTTTAGTAAATATGGTTATATTTTGATGCCAGTTATTGATGAACAACATCATTTATTAGGTGTTATTGATATCGATGATGTTATGGATGTCATCGAAGAAGAAACTACTGAAGACATGAACTTGTTAGGAGGGGTTGGTTCTGAAGAACGTTTAGATTCAACATTAGTTGAGTCATTTAAAAACCGTATTCCTTGGTTGATTGTCAATCTTTTTACGGCTATTATGGCTTCAAGCGTTGTTAGTGTTTTTGAAGGAACAATTGCTAAAGTCGTTGCTCTTGCGACAATTAGTCCTATTATTACAGGAATGGGTGGTAATGCGGGAACACAAACTTTAACTATTGTTGTTCGTGGTTTATCACTAGGAGAATTAGATAAAGAAAGTGCTAGAAAAGTTTTATTAAAAGAAATAGGACTTGGAATTTTAAATGGAGTTATTATTGGTGCTTTAGTAGCTGTTGGAGCTTGGTTCTTTGCAGGTAATCCATGGTTTGGTGTTGTTGCTGGACTTGCAATGATTTGCAATATGATCGTTGCAACGTTAGCTGGTTATTTTGTACCGGTTGTTTTAGATAGACTTCATGTTGATCCAGCACTAGCAAGTGGTGTTTTTGTAACAACATGTACAGATATGTTCGGTTTCTTTGCTTTTTTAGGACTTGCAACAGTGTTAATGAATCATTTACTTTAATAAAAAAACATTGGATTAGGTTCCAATGTTTTTTTATATAAGTTGATGTTTTTGCATAGCTTTATAAATACCGTCTTTAGCAATATCATCACATACTTCATCAGCAATCGCTTTTAAGCCTTCTTTAGCATTTCCAACAGCAATGCCTACATGACAATATTCTAACATATCAGCATCATTCATCCCGTCACCAAAAGCAAAAGTGTTTTCTTGAGGAATATTTAAGTGTTTAATAAGTGTTTCAATAGCACTTGCTTTATTGACACCAACGACAGATAACTCTCCTGAATCGTCTCCAAAAGCAGGAACAGTACAATGAATGACATTAAATGCATCCGAAAAATTATCAACAATTGTTTGAAAAGGAATATCTTTATTTTCTAAAAAGCAAATCTTATTAACATCACTACGATACATACTTTCTCCTTCAATCAAAGATGTAATAAAGTGACTTGGTTGCTCAGCTTTTTTCTTTCGAGCACTTTCATCATTTTCTAAATCACCATAAGTAATCATTTCTAAGCGAGGTACTAAATTTTCACTAGCAAACAATCCACCATTACTTTCAAGATAGTAGTCATAATCATTTTCTTCAAAGAAATCAACGACACGATGTACATCTTTGTCAGACACTTTTTTATGATAAAGCATTTCATCCCCAATGGTTACAAATCCACCACCAGCACCGATGATGCCATCAAAACCGACATCTAAAATATGTGGGTAGATTTCAGCAAGTGATCTACCTGTACATAAAAAACAGAGATTTCCTTTTTTTCTTGTTTCTTTTACAGCTTTGATTGTTGATTCTGGTACATACTCTCTTGCTGGTCTAACGTCAACGAGTGTACCATCCACATCAAAAAAGATAATTTTTTTACTCATAATTAACCTCCAACTTCAATTTCATTATAACGAAAAGAATTTATGGAAATTATTTTTTTCATTTCATGCAAATTTTTTTGTTTTTATTAAAATAAGAGTAAAATTATAAGCGGAAGGTGAATGTATGAGAGGAAATACACAAGATTTAACAAAAGGAAGTATTGTTAAAGCAATTATTTTGTTTTCAATCCCTTTACTAATAGGAAACTTATTTCAGCAACTTTATAATGCAGTCGATTCTTATGTTGTAGGAAACTATGTAGGAAAAGTTGCTTTAGCAGCCGTTGGTGCGAGTACACCCATCATTAATATGTTGATTGGTTTTTTTATGGGAATTTCAACCGGTGCAGGAGTTGTCATTGCTCAATTTTTTGGGGCAGGTAATACGTATAAAATGAAACGTGCAATTCATAATAGTATTGCTTTAACACTTGTTATGGGCGTTGTTTTAACGATTATTGGATTATTATTTAATGATCCTATTTTAAAAGCAATTGGGGTTCCTAATGAAGTTTTTGCTGAAGCTTCAACGTATTTGTCTATTTATTTTTGGAGTCTTATTTTTGTAATGATTTATAATATGGGCTCAGGTATCTTGCGTTCTGTAGGAGATTCTAAAAGACCACTTTATTTTTTAATATTTTCAAGTATTGTTAATATTATATTAGACTTTTTATTTGTTAAGTATTTTCATTTTGGGGTAGCAGGTGCAGGATATGCGACTTTAATTGCGCAAGCAATATCAGCAATTATGGTCATGTATGTTTTAATGAAAACAGATGATGATTATAAAGTTGTTTTAAAAGAAATTGGTTTTGATAAAGAAATTTTATTAAAAATTATAAAAATTGGTTTACCTACAGGCTTTCAACAAAGTATTGTTTCTTTATCAAATGTAATTGTTCAATCTTATATTAATGCTTATGGAGCATCTGTGATTGCAGGATATTCTGTAACAATTAAAATTGATGGTTTTGTCAACTTACCTTTACAAGCCTTTAATATGGCTATTACAACTTTTGTTGGACAAAATATTGGTGCTAAACAATACGATCGTGTTAAAAAAGGAGCTTATATTACAACAGCACTTGCAATGCTTACCATTGCTTGTTTTGTAGTGATTATGTATTTCTTTGGTCGAGATTTTATTGCTTTATTTAATCAAGAAAAAGATGTTATCGATGCAGGTAGATTGATGCAATTAACATTCTTACCATTCTATATTGTTTTACCTATCAATCAAGTTATCAATGGGGTTTTACGTGGAGCTGGACGTTCGGCTGTTCCAATGTATGTCATGATTTTCTCATTTGTATTTTTAAGACAAATTTATCTTTTCTTAATTACAAAAGTAACGAGTGATATTGTATATGTCTTTTTAGGATGGCCTACAACGTGGATTGTTTGTAGTTTGATTTTCATTGTTTATTTTTTCAAAGTACAATGGTTACCACAAGAAAAAGATGCCTAAGCACCTTTTTGGTTTAATATTTTATTTTTATCAATGATTGGTTTTTGATATGTTTTAGAATCATTGATATCAAATTGTTTTAAATAATCAATCACTTGATTCGTAAGATATGTTGGTGTAGAAGCTCCTGAGCTTACAGCAGCATATCTTTTATTTTTTAACCATGAAATTTCTAAATCATCAATACTTTCAATCATATGGACATCACATTCATGATAGTCTTGAGCAATACTTGCAAGCTTTTTTGTATTGTTTGAATGAGGATCACCGACAATAAAGATAATATCGACTTCATCTTCAATATTTTTAATAGCTTCTTGACGAATTTTAGTAGCGGTGCAGGTTTCTTTTTCAATTTCTACAAAGGGTAAAATTTCTTTTGCTTTTTCACATAAATCATAGACATCATAAAGTGACATGGTTGTTTGATTTGTCATGACATATTTTTTAGTAGGATCTATTGTTTTTAAATCATCAATTTTTGTTATTAAATGAATTCTCTTTTCATCAATAGAAATAGCACCTTCAGCTTCAGGATGTCCTTTTTTACCAATATAAAGAATTTCATAACCTTCACTTAATTTATCTTGAATAAGATCATGAGTTTTAATAACATCCAAACAAGAAGCATCAATTACTTCTAAACCTTTTTCTTTAGCCTTATCAAAGACTTTTTGACTCGCACCATGAGCAGTAATAATGACTTTTCCTTCACTGATTTCATCTAAGAGTTCTAATCGTGTTTTTCCTTTAATATCAATCGTTTGAATTCCTAAATCCTCTAATGCATTTACAATATATTGATTATGTACAATCATTCCTAGAATATAAACAGGTGTTGTTTGATGTGCTTGCTTTTTAGCAATTTCAATTGCACGGACAACCCCTTTACAATAACCTCTAGGAACAATACCTTTTACTAACATTTTTTATCACCTCAAAGATGATTATAACATATTTTCAAATATTTCATGATTTTCTTTAGAAATTGGCTTTAATTCCTTTTCGACTTCATCAAAATCAAAGTCGTTTAAATGATTCATTGCTTTTAATAAAGTCAATCCTTGTTTTGTATTGTCGATTAAAGGCTTTACTTGATAGATGATAGGAATAACTTGATTTGCGATTTGGATACCTCGTATTGTTGTATGAAGTGTATGTTGAAGATTGAATTTTTTAGGCATTCTTTGAAAATAAGGATATACTTGAGGTTGGTAGTAATAATAATTAGGATTTTGATAAGGATACATAAAATCACCTACTATAAAATATGATAAAAAAGTAAAAAAGTGAAACTTAATAGAAAAATAAAAGCCCTTACATTAGTGTGTTAGATATGTTATACTGGAAAACAGTGAGGTGTTAAAATGATTAGAATATTATTATGTTGTGGTGGGGGTTTTTCTTCAAGTGCCATTGCGACAAGAATGGATAAAGAAATTAAAGAAAAAAATTTAGAAGAAAAATATAGTATTGAATTTTTACCATTTGATTTAGGATTAAAAGAATTAGATCGTTTTGATGTGGTTATTTTATGTCCACATTTAAAGGTAGAATTAGATAGAGCTTTAAAAAATCAAACAATTGATAAGCCACTTTATTTACTTCCACCTAAAATGTATGGACTCATGAAATTTGATGAAATCATTGTTGATATTGAAGATGTCATAAAAATGTATCAAGAAAACCCAGTCGTTCCTGTTAAATTTCCAGGAGAAGATAATTTATTACGTATTACAAGAGGTGTTGCTTATCGACACGCTCATCCCTCAAAATAGGGAAAGCTGTTTATCGAGATAAGAAACTTGTTTTGCTTCTTTGATGATATCATCTTTTTTAAAGTCTCCAATTAAAAAAGGGGACTTTTTATTATGCATTTTAGCATTTTTTAAAACAGTTAAACGATCATAATTAGCATAACAATAAAGACAGCCATGTAAACATGTATTATAGACTCCAATATCATTATTTAATAAACAACGACAGCCTTGTCTGGCTTCACTTATTTTAGGAAGTTTTAAAGAACATCCAAGCGCTCTTTCAATGATTTGTTGATTCATACAGCCACTTATATTGACACCGGTTGTTTTTAAAAATTCATTTTCATGACAGGTATAAATTTCAATAGCATATCTTCTTCCAATTTCTACAAATTTTTGACAGAAAAAGATTTGATTGTTTTCATTTACTTCTTGCACATCTTTAAAATTTTTTTTGGTTTTTTGATATAGATCAATAAAACTAATGACACATTGATGCGTATATCCTGATAGTTTTTGACACATCTTTTCAAAGATGTGAAGATGATAGTCAATGGTATAATAATCATTTAAAAAGATAGGATCATAACGCCAACCAATACAATGACTTCCTATTTTTTTAGAAAGTTCAATAAAACTACGAATGATTTCATTTTTATTAGGAACATAAGGTTCAATCGTTTGATTATAAGGGGTAATTGTTACAAACCAAAATTGTTTATAGTCTTTGATTAAATCAAGACGTGAAAGCATTGGTTTTGGATTTTTTGTACAAAAACAAATAATATCAATAACTTGAGGATCTAAAATATACTTTGTGACTTGATTAGGAAAATAGGGATTACGAACACAGACATAACCTTCTTGAATACGATTATAAAACCAATCACTAAAAAAAGCAGGAATGTCTGTGCGATTACCTGTATTTAAAATCATCCAATCACCTCCAGTAAGAGTATTATAG
>CAVESC010000124.1:0-7825 GCA_963618275.1 Bacteroidaceae bacterium | reverse complement strand
CCATTGTCTCTTATTTCTTCCAGACAATCTCTTAGTCTGTTTAGCTCTTCTTTTTGTTTAAATAAACTTTTTTTTAATTGACGTTGTGTTTTATTCTTTCTCGTTCAGTTTTCAATGTCCTCTCACTCGTCTCTCTCGTCGAGTGCCCATTTATATTACCATCCCTTTTGTCTTTTGTAAAGCTTTTTCTTGTTCTTTTTTTATATTTTTCTCTCTTTCCCTTGTTTTCTCCCTTTTTATCGACGTTTTTTCTTTGAATCTTTTTTGAGGGTTTTTGATGATTTGTTGTTTTTATAGTATTCTAGGTATTAAAAAAAGAAGATTTTTTATTATTTCTTCCTTTTTCCTTTCTATTCTATCATTCCTTTTAATATTTCTACATACTCCTTAAACTCTTCTCTACCTTTTTTTGTTAAATGGTATGTTGTTTGTGGTTTATCATTTATAAATTCTTTTTTCTTTTCCACAAAACCGCTGTCTAATAACTTTGTAGTATGTGTTGTCATATTTCCATTTGTGCATTGACATACTTTTTTCAATTGATTAAATGTCAAATCACTTACACTTAAACTTGCTATCATTTGTAATCTAATTTTAGATTCGAAAATTTTTGATGTTTCAAGAATATTTTTATTCATATATTTCTTCCTTTATAAATAAAATGACTAACCCAAATAAAACCATTAAAAATAGCGAATAAGTATTCATAATATCTAATAAATTATTCATATTTATAATAATTGTATTCAATGTAATCATTTTAAACGCAATATATTTTATTAATATAAACATTATAACAAATATAAGCGCTAAAAATGCTATATATTTATATTTTTTATCATCAAAATATCTATACAATTGATATATCGCAATAAATGCAATAAATAAATCAAATGGAATCGTATCATATAAAGATACCATGCTATTTACATCTAAATAATATGCAATTGAATTCAACATCTTAAAAAATGAAATAAATATTGGAAATATCATAAATTCCTTTAAAAAATCTTTTTCTTTTACAGTCATATCTATTCTATAAATATAAAATAAATAAAGTATAACTGGTATACAAAACAAGATAACCTGAGATAATCTAAAAATTTGATAATATAATTTCGTTCCAAAAAAATCTAAATATAAAGATAATTCTACATATATAAATAATATTAAATTACTTATCACAAATGATTTTAACCAACCATAAAGAACTACTTTTATTCCTGTAGCCGGTTTAGCATCATCTAAAATATATCTTGTATCTCCTATTGTTTTCTTTATGATATTCAAATGATCTTGTGTTTTCTTTTCCAATGTTATCGCCCTTTCTCTTTTAGTCTTATTTTAAGAGTTATCTTATTTTATGTCAAATTTTCCTTTACACTTTTTAAAAAATATATTATCATCCTAATAAAGAGTACTCTTAAATAAATATCATCTATAAATAAAGAAAGGAATTTTAAAATGAAGAAATTAGATACCGTTAAAATTCTCTACTACTTATTCTTATTCGCAAATATTATTTTACTAATTGAATCACTAATCTATAACGATAATCGCCATTTACTTTTAGTAGTAATAGCTAGCATTGGCTTACAATTTTTAAGGGAAATACTGGATATAAAAACTGACTTTGTAATCATTCTTTACTATTCATTCATACTTGTAGCAATTATTTTATTGATAAAATCAATATTTTTTAATGATAACAATCATGGGCTTTTAGTAGGTATTATCATTATTAGCATAGCAGTTTTAAGAAAAATAAAATAAATAATTTATAACAATCCTAAATAAGAACATTAAATGCTATCTAATTTATTAAAAAAAGAAATTCTCTTTTTTATTGTAAAAACACAAAAGAGCCAATATAAAGTTGACTCTTTTTCATTAAAATATATTTTTACTATAATTTACCTATTAAATAGTCATTAAGATTTATTCCTTGTTTCATTGCATAAAGAATATTATAAGGATCTTCAATATGTTCTACTTTCTTTTCTACAATTGTCGCAATATATCTTGCATCATCATTTAAAATCATTGGCCAATAAAAATAAAATGATTCACCATTTTTAAAGATAAACTTAAAATCAGAAACATAAGCTTCATAAGCTAACGGACTTCCTGTACTCATATAGTTTTTCTTAGCAATCACTTCAAGTTTTTTAATATCTTCATATAAACATTTATGCATAAATTGATGTTTTTTATTAAAAACAACCGCAAAGAAATATTTGAAATTACTTATTGGTCCATTAAATTGATAATAATAAATACCATCACTTAAAAATTCTACAGATTGATTAAGTGTATTATCTAACATCATCGCTGATGTTTGTTTAAAAGAAAATGCTATCATTAACATAAATGTAACTATAAAAAATACAATACCTACTAAAACTCTCATATTTCCTAAATCATAAGGCATTCTAGCAAATGACAAAGCAACTACAAGTGCTCCTATAAAAGTAATAATTAATTGTCTTCTTGCAAGTTCTGGTGTAAGTTTTCTTCCTAATGAAACTGTTGAAGTCGTTTTGTGAAAGCCTAATCCCATTTTATTATTATTATTTTTAATTTCACTTAATTCTTCTATTAAAGGTAGATCTTTATCATAATAATCATCTATCGTATCTTTAATTTCATTCATACTTTCTATTTGTTTTTGCATATTTACTTGATTGATTTTTAAACAATGTCTAAAATCTAATTCACCGTCTAAGATAGCTTTAATATCATCAACAGATATTTGAAGATTTCTCAAAAATTTAATAATTTTCAACTTTTGAACTGTTTCCTCATCATAATCACGATAACCATTTTCTTCTCTTTTAGGTTGAATAAGCCCCTCCTTTTCATAATATCGAATTGTGTACTTTGAAAGGCCAATTTCTTTTTCTAATTCATTTGTTTTCATATTGCCTTTCCTCCTTTCGACATCATTGAACACTATGGAGTGGCTCCACAGTCAATACTTATTACAAAATAATTTAATAAAACTATAAAAATGCTCTTGATTATGCAAATCTTATAATAATCGATCAAATATCATTTTTTACTTCTTTCATATCTTTAACAAAATACCTTTTATCTAATTATACATTAGAAATGTAAGTTTTATATTGTTTTATAAAAAACTCGTAAACTGAATTGATTTACGAGTTAAGTACATTATCTACAAACTATTTTTCACACTGGTTATCAATAATAGCGATTGATTTTCAAGACGAAATTATTCTCTCAATATTTTAAGAAAATTTAATTTCCTTATAAAACATATTGTAACTATTTCAAATGTGAAAAAGAAGATTGTTACATTTTCTATATACGTAGATATTCCAAAATTAAAAATTAAATTAAACATAATTCCCAATAATATAATAACTATATAATATATTATATTTTCTAATGTTAAATATCTTGTAAGCTTCATCAAACTCTTTCCTTCAATATAATCAAATACTAATTTTCTTTCTTGATGTTTCATCCAAATATAAGAAATAAGAAAACTAGAAATAACAATTATAACTTTCATAATTTCAATAAATTGTTTATAGAACAGTTTTGTTTTAGTATATTTTTTTAACATTTCATTATCCAAACTAAATACAAGATTTTTCTTTTGTTTATTTAAATCATCCATATTTTCTATAAAATACGCTGATTTAGTATCAATCATCTTTGAATAAACATCTATAGGTATCATAACATAATCATCAATATCTTTATTTATGATTTTTGTATCATATAATATACCCGCAATTTTTAATTCACATGCTTTATCTTGATAAAAAATTTGTTTTTCTTTTCCTTTTAAATCTTGCTTCATTTTTTGAAAAAGAGTATAACTTATCAAACATCCATCATCTTCATATTGTTGTTTTATATATTTTTTTATTTTATTTTGGGGATAATAGAACATTATGCTACATTCATATTCATCAATATATCCCTTTTCTATTTTAGAATCATTATAAAATAATTCCTTTTCTGTATTTTGATCTATTAAATTTAGTTGCTTTTTTTGATAATCATTGACCACATAAAAAATTAAAGATGTAATAATAGGAATAATCAATACAATACAAAACATCTTAAAAAGAAAATATTTTTCTCTAATTTTTTGAAAGTGAAAATAATTAAAGAAATTCGATTTGCAATCTTCATGAATTTTCTTTGTTTCATTTCCTAAATCAATATCATTTTGGTTTTGTTTGATAGCATAAATCTTTTTATTTTTTATAATATATATATCATCTGCATATGCTTCTAATTTTCTATGACTTGTCATAACAACACAAATATTATACTTATTTACAATAATTCTAAGCCATTTCATAAACTCTTTTTCATTTTTTTCATCTAATTGACTAGTTGGCTCATCTAACAATAATAATTCAGGTCTTTTAGCAATCATACATGCAATTGAAACTCTTTGCCTTTCTCCACCAGAAAGATTCAATACTTTTATATTTTTTAATGAAAAAATATTTAAACAGTTAAGCATTTCATCTATTTCTTTCTTTGAAATGGTCAATCCTTTAGCTTTAGAATATTCACAAATATTTTCATAAACTGTTAAATGATCAATAAGAACAACATCTTGCATCACAAAACTAATTTTCTTTTCTCTAATATTTGATTTATAATTTTCATTTAAATTACTTACACAAACACCATCATAATAATAATCTACATTACTTTTTCCTAAAAGACATACTTGATACAATAAACTTGTTTTTCCACAACCACTTTTACCTTTTATTAAAGTAATTTTACCTCTTTCACCTTTTAATTTTCCTTCATTAATAATCTCTTTACCCTTTATAGAGATATGAATATTCTTAATTTCAATCATTTTGTATCCCTATAAAATAAAAGAGGTAAAAATTCAACAAATAATGAAATGAAAAATATCATAAAAATAGAAACAATTGAAATATAATTATCTTGTTTTGTTGTAATGTTTAAAAATAATATAATCATGAAATATAATATTATTGAAATTAAAGATGTAATAACACCCCTAATCAAAAAGCATTTTCCCTGTAATAAATGAATTTCCTTCTTTTTTGCTTTCAACATTTTTAAATAATTAAAAAATTCTAAACTATCTTTTCTTCCTAGATACTTTAACGTGAAAACTATAATAATCATTCCTATAGAAATTCCAAATATTATTTGTTTTTGAAATTCATTTGTATTTTTAATTGCTTTATAATATGTCAAACTATCGAAGTACTCCGAATCAGTAGCTAAATTATATTTCTTTAATTTTTTTTGAAATGAATCAATATCCTGCATAGAATTTAATTCTACTGTATATAAATTTACTTGATAAGGCTTATATTCTGCTTTACCCTCAACATAACTATCCTTTTTTTCATACTTTTTCAAATAACTTTCATAAATACTTTGTGGAATATAGATCACATAACTATTCAAATTAAGTGTTAACCCCATTTTCGTTGAATCATCTTTGATAACTCCCGCTATTGGTAAATCAACTTTTATATCATTTTCATTTTGATAAACTGTATAATAGTCAACCTCATTTATGTCATTTCCTTTTGCTACATAAGAATCATTAAAGATATTATATTGTGGAACAGGCATTTCGAATTCTAAAGTATTAGTTGTTTTATCTTTTATTTGTTCATACAATCCTTTTGAAATATAAACACCATTAGAAAAAATCTCTTTTTCAATATATTTAGAATTATCTTTCTTATCATCATATGAAACATAATAAATATTACTTTCTTCGTCTAAGATAGACTCTCCATTTATTTTAATAGACTTCGATTTACTATTTGTAAAACAATATTGTTTTCTTATGCTTTTTATTTCTTTTATTTTCTTTAAAGCTGTCACTTGTTTTTTTGATAATGGATATTCTTCTAATGAATAAACATTTCCATTTACAAGTGGTGAATAAACAACAAATTGGTTTGTAAATTTTTCATTTAATATATCTTTTTCTGTATCAAGATATTTATTAGTAGATAGCAATCCAAACACTGTCAAAGAAACCATCAATATTGTCATAAACTGTGTAAAAATATTTGAGAACTTATGATGTTTAAAAGTTTTCCAATATATTTTTTCTACATGTGCATTTGGTAAATTATTCAATACAATGTTATCATCACTTATTACATCATTAGTAAATAATTTACCATCTTTAATGTTATATTTAACATCTGCTATTTTTAAAAGTTCTTGATCATGTGTAGATATTATTGTTACTCTATTACTTAAATATTTTTTTATTACTGTACACATTATTCTTTGATTCTCTTCATCAACTGAAGCTGTAGGTTCATCTAAAAGTATTATTTTACAGTTCACAAAAATAGCAATAGCTAAAGATAATCTTTTCTTTTCACCTACCGATAATGAATCTGGATATAAATGACATATATGTCTTATATTCAACTCATCTAAAAGACTGTTTTTAAATTTGAAATCTAGATTTTGATTATAAAACTTACATAACAATTCTATATTTTCTTCAACCGTTAAATCTTTTTCAAAACAAGGTGTTTGTTTACAATAATAAATATTTTTAAAGATTCTATCATCTACTTGTTGACCATTTATATCATATTCATAATTTTCTTTTATTTCTAACGCTATTATATTTAATAACGTTGTTTTTCCACTACCACTACTTCCACTTATACTTGTAATTTGATTATTTCCACATACAAATATTGCATCATCATAAACCAAATCATTATACTTTATATTTATATTTTTTATACTTAGCATTTTTACCCCCTCCTTTTTATAGAAAAAGGAATAATAAGTATTCCTACAAAAACGATCTTCTTCATAAGCATATACAATATTATTCCAAATTTTTAATTTAATGTGTATGAGTTTCTGTTCCAGAATCAACCAAATTTCCTTTACTATCTCTTAAAGACCATTGCCATTTAACAATAATCTTCCCACCTGAATAAGAAACTTTTGCTTTATTACTAGTAAATTTATATCCTGAATATTTAGGATATCCTTTATAAGATGTACTATACAATGTTGAAGTACTAGTATTGTTATTGTATTGCATAACTGATGTAAACGTCGCATAACCCAAACTACTATGAAAATATTTCTTCGTAGTTGTTGTATTGTACTCGATTCCTGCTCTAGGTTCTACTGCGTTTACAGGCTTGTTATTAAATAAACATAAACTAAATACACAAAGTAAACTAAATATAGTGATTATTTTCTTCATAATTCATTTCATCTCCTTTTATTTTTTTGAAAACGTTTTCACATTTATATAGTATCACATATTAAATTATTTGTACATAGTTTATCTATGCATTGATATTTTTTAAATGCATACTATAATAAAAGTATCTTAACGTTAAGGATGAATTATTATGGCTAGAAAAAACAATTTTTTTAAATTAGATATGTTACTTCTATGTATAATCGCTAAACAAGATTGTTACGGTTATGAAATTACAAAACAAATCAAAACATATTCTCATGAATTAATAGATATTAAAGAAGGTACCATGTATCCTATTTTGTACAAATTACAAGATGAGAATTATATTTCAAGTTATGAGAAAGTAATCGATCGTAAGATTAGAGTTTATTATCACATAGAAGAAAAAGGGAAAGAAAAATTATTAGAAATGATTAATGAGTTTAATAACGCTGTTGATGGTATTCACAATGTTATTAAAGAATCTTTGGGGGAAGCTTATGAATAATATTAAAAAATATATTAAAAAATATATTAAAAATATTTGGACAATTATGCCTATGCATACTAAAAAGGAAAAATTTTATTTAAATGAAT
>CAVESC010000123.1:0-7887 GCA_963618275.1 Bacteroidaceae bacterium | reverse complement strand
TTAAATGGGATTCCACATATTTATTCAATAGAAGAAAATGAAGATGGATTAGAAATCATTGAAGAATATTTAGCTTGTCAGACATTAGCTGATATTTTAAAAGAACATGTTTTTTCAAGTATAGAAGCTTATCAAATTATAAGACAATTAAGTCAAATTTTAAAAGTCTTACACCAACAAGATCCTAAAATTATTCATCGTGATATTAAACCAGAAAATATTTTTTATGATGGGAAGCATGTTACACTTTTTGATTTTGATATTGCAAGAAATTATATTGAAAATCAAAAAAGAGATACAACTGTTTTAGGAAGTCAAGGATATGCGGCTCCGGAACAATTTGGATTTTATCAAACGGATGAAAGAAGTGATATTTATTCATTAGGAGTGTTATATCATGTATTACTTACTAATCAATTACCAAGAGCATATGACTATCAGGGAATAGAAAAAGAAATAATTGATAAAATGATAGCAATTGATCCTCAAAGCAGATATCAAAATGTAAGTGAAATTATTAAAGATTTAGATCGTTTATTTTATGTTAAACCTGTTACACAAGTAAAAAAGAAAAAGTCATTAAAACATCCTTATGCTTTACCCGGTTTTAGAAGTGGTAAGGTTTGGAAAATGATAGTTGCTAGTATAGGATATATTTTCTTTATTTATCTTCTAGTAACATTTCACATTGAAGATAAAAAAGTTACAAATTATCAATATTTTATTTATCGTTTGATTGTGATTACATGGTTTATAGTGACATTATTCATTACTACAAATTATTTATCTTTTAGAGAATATCTACCATATTATAGAAATCATTCTATTTTTATAAAAATTTTAACATCAATTGTTTCTTGGCTTGTTTTAATATTTATGTCAGTAATTATTGGTACATTTTTAATGAATATAGGGATTGCTGGTACTTTATAGTTAGTTGTGCCCCGTGGGGGCACCTTTTTTTTACTTTTTTAAGATATATTTTAAATGTAGTCTATTTCTAGGTAAAAGGAGGGTATGTAAATGGATATAGAAGAATACCAAAATCAAGATGTTGCTGGTAAAATACTTTATTTAGCAACTTTATTTAAAGGAATTAAAGATCATTTAGATGTTTTAAATGAAAGAGAAAGTTTTAATCATGTTGAGGCACAAATATTTACAATCTTAAATGATTTAGAATTAGGTATTCATGAACTATGTATTTTGTATGAAATATTAGAAAAGAAATAGACAAAATGAGGAAAGGGAGAGTGAATATGAAAATTTGGAAATTAGTGGCAGGGATTTTATCAATTATTTTTAGTGTGATTATTTTCTTTCAATCAATACTCGTGGGAACTGCCAATACGATGTTAGCAAATGAGGAAGTAGGAGGAAGTGCAGGTATATTTGTTGCAATATTTATGTTAGCTGGAGGTATTATTTCCATTGTTATAAGAAATAGTCAAAAAAATGGCGGAAATATTGCTATTCTTACTTTATTTTTACTAGCAAGTGCTTTAGGTCTTGGACTTGCAGGCAGTTTTGAAGATTTAAATATTTGGGCTGGATGGTGTTTGATCAATGCTATTTTAGCTCTTGTATCGATTTTTAAAAATAATAAGGGAGAAAAAGAGAATGAAAAAATTGGGTAAATTTTGTTTAGGATTCTTGCTTATATTTTCTTTATGTGCATGTAGCAATGGAGAAGTGAAAGAATCAAAAACTGTCAAACAAGAAAAAACAGTTGAAAAGGAAAAAGAAAAGATTTATACAACAGGAGAGAGTGTTACTTATACTAAAAATAATAAAGATTTATTTCGTTTTACTGTAGATTCCGTTACTAGTACAGATGAAAGAAATGAATTTTCTGATAAAACACCAGAACAAGTTGTTATTATTCATTATTCATATGAAAATATTGATAATGAAGATGAAATCTATTTTTCAAGTATTAATTTTAAAGTAATAGATGAAGGAAATAATGTTTGTGAAACTTATCCAGCATCTGTTGATGTTTATCCACAAGAGGCTCCAGCTGGGACTAAAAGTGAAGGTGAAGAAGCTTATGGTTTAAAAAAACAAAGTACAAAAATCAAATTGGTAGTTGATCTAGATTATACAAAAACAAAAGTAACTTATGAATTACCAATACAATAAAGGTATAAAAAAACAGCACTTGGTGCTGTTTTTCTAAATTATTAATATTTTATCATTATGCTTTACATTCAGCATTTCCTAATTCATTACCTTCATTGAAGTTACGAGCATTTTCCATTGTAACAACAGCGATTGCTTGTAAAGCTTCACGAGTAAAGAATGCTTGGTGACTTGTTAAAACAAGTTGAGGGAACATTTGTAAACGAGCTGTGATATCATTTGTGATAGCAACATCACTTTTATCTGTATAAACGTTATTATCTTCACCTTCATATACGTCTAAAGCAACAGCATGGAATTTACCTTGTTTTAATGCTCTAATTAATGCTTCAGGATCAATGATAGGTCCTCTACTAGTATTTACTAACATAGCAGTATCTTTCATTAAAGCAATTGTTTCATCATTGATTAAGTGGTAAGTTCCATTGTCTCCCATGATTAATGGACAATGTAAAGAAATTAAATCAGCTCTCTTTAATAATTCTTCTTTACTTACATAAGTTAATAAACCTTCATCAACTAATGCTTGGTTAGGATAAGCATCCCATCCTAAAACTGTCATACCATATCCTTTACAAATTCTAGCCATACATTGACCAATTTTACCAGTACCCATGATACCAGCAACTTTATTATGTAGGTCTAAACCTAATAAACCACTTAAAGCAAAGTTGTTATCTTTTACTTTTGTATAAGCTTTGTGTAAACGACGGTTTGCTTCTTGTAAAATTGCCATTGCATGTTCAGCAACTGCATATGGTGAATAAGCAGGAACACGTAAAACTGTAATTCCACATTCTTTAGCAGCTTGTAAATCAACATTGTTGAATCCAGCACAACGTAATAAGATTAATTTAACACCACATTCATGTAATTTTTCAACAACTGGTCTTGAAGCATTATCGTTAACGAAAATACATACTGCATCATAACCTTGAGCTAAACCAGCAGTTTCAGGTCCTAATTGAGAATCAAAATATTTGATATCTGAATTGTAAGTACCTTGACCTTTGTCTTTTACTAATTCACTAAAGAAAGTTCTATCATAATCTTTAGTTCCAAAGAATGCGATTTTTAAGACGTCTACAGGTTTCTTTTCTTCAAAAGCACCATGTAATAATTCATCAATTGCTTTTGCAGCAGCTTCTTCGTCTTCACCATCGATATCAACTCTTAAAGTATCACCTTTTTTAGCACCTAATGCTAAGATTTGAAGAACGTTATCTCCATCAGCAACTTTTTCATCTAAGTAAATTCTTACTTGGCTTTTGAAATTCACGCAACATTGAGCAAGTAATGCAGCAGGTCTTGCATGAATACCTAATGTGTTATTAACTACATAACTAATTTCTTTCATTTTAAATCTCCTCCATTTTGCAAGACCATTTTAGCACAAAAAATAAGAGAATAAAGAAGAAATTGAGAAAATTTATAAAAGTGTTGGAAATTTTATAAAATATCACTATAATAGTCATGGCAAGAGGGGGAAAAATAATGCTAATTATTAATTTTATCTTAGGTTTATTACCTATCATCTGGTTAGTAATCGCTTTATGTGGTTTAAAATGGCCAGGATATAAGGCTGCCTTAGGTGCCTTAATTATTGCTGCTGTTGAAGCATTAACATATTTTGGATTCTCAATGTCAGATACATTAACTTCAGTTTTAGAAGGTTTTGCATTTGCAATGTGGCCAATCGTTATTGTTATTATCGCAGCTGTCTTTACGTATAACTTATCTTTACGTACAGGATCAATCGATATGATTAAAAAATTACTTACAAGTGTATCAGCTGATAAACGTGTTTTAGTTTTATTAATTGGATGGTCATTTGGTGGATTCATGGAAGCTATGGCTGGATTTGGTACAGCTGTTGCTATTCCAGCAAGTATGTTATGGGTTTTAGATTTTGATCCAATTCTAGCATGTCTTGTTTGTTTGGTTGCCAATGCAACACCAACACCATTTGGTTCAATTGCTATTCCGACAGTAACACTTGCAACAAACTTAGGTTTAGAAAATAACTTAATTGCTTTTGCAACTTCATGTGCATTAAGTGTTTTAATTATTTTAACACCATTTGTAATGGTTTATATTTTAGGAAAAAGTACAAAAGGAAAATCTTCTGCATTTAAAGGTATTGTACCAGTTATTTTAACTTCAGGGTTATCTTTCTTAATTCCTGAAATGGTTGTTTCATATTTTGTTGGTGCTGAACTTGCGGGGGTTGCAGCTTCAGTTATTTCATTAGTATGTACAATCTTAGTAAGTATGAAATTTACAAATCCTGATGATATTCCTGATGAATATCGTTTAGAAGTTAAAAAAGGAAGTCCTTTAAAAGTTGGAAAAACTTTACAAGCATTATCACCATTTATTTTAATCTTTGTTGTATTATTACTTACAAGTAATTTAGTACCACCAATTCATGATACTTTATCATCAATTGCAACAACTGTAAAAATTTCTACATACAAAAATGCAAGTATGACAACATTTACATGGATCAATACACCAGGTGTCTTAATTATTTTATGTGCTATCGTTGGTGGATTTATTCAAAAAGCGAAAGTATCAGAAATGGTTGCTGTCTTTATTGCAACATTAAAACAAATGATGTTTACAATTTTAACAATGTTATTTATTTTAGCAACTGCTCGTGTTATGCAATATTCAGGAATGATTGCTGCTGTTGCTGCATTATTCTCTGTCTTTGGACCTGTTTATCCATTCTTTGCACCAATGTTAGGAGCTTTAGGAACATTTGTTACAGGATCAGGGACAAGTTCAAGTGCATTATTTGGATCAGTTCAAATGTCAACTGCTGCAAGTATTGGAGCTAATAAATATTGGCTTGTTGCAGCAAACAGTTTAGGAGTTGCTACTGGTAAAATGATGGCACCTCAAAGTATTGCTATTGGATTAGTAGCAGTAGATGAAGCAGGTAGAGATGGTGAATTACTTAAAAAAGTATTACCATATGCTGCATTATTCATTATTATTAGTGCCTTAGTATGTTTCTTTGGACAATATGTTTGGGCAATCTTTGGTATTGCATAACAAATAAAAAAAGACTGTAAATGTTCTGATAGTAGAACTTTACAGTTTTTTTATTCAATAAAATCATTTACAGGGCTATGTAGAGGATGACGAACGTCATTTTCTTTATCATAGCTTATTTTATTTTGGACATTATTTTGATAATTCTTTTTAAAGAGACAAGAAAAAATAACATTTAAAATATATTCAATAGAGGTTTGTGATGCAAAAGGAGCAATCTTTGTAAAAATTTTTTCACGAGAACCAATATTTAAAATATAATTAGCATAATGTGAAAGTCTATTATCTCCTACAGAAGTCAAAACAATAAGAGGTGTTTTCTTTCCTTTTAAAATTTTTGCTATTTTAATAAGTTCATTTGTTTCTCCAGAATATGAAATAATCATTGCCAGTTTATTTTGATTAGAATTGTAAGACATAAAGACTTGTTCACCAGCCAGCATTTTTAAGTTAACATTTCTTTGTATACGCATCATTTTATGTTGAAAAGACATGGCAGCTAATAATGAATTTCCTGTTCCATAAATATCAATATCTTGATTTTTATCAAGTAATTCTACTATTTGATGAAGCTGTTCGAAATCAATAAGTTGAATAGTTTCAGCAATGACTTCTTGATTTAAGCTAGCCAGTTTATAGGCAATCATAGAATCACTATCTTCTTCATTAAAGGGAAAATTAACATCAATACGATCTGTATGTGCTAAATCAAATTGCAATTCTGCTGAATATTTAATTTTAAAGTCCCCATAACCATCTAATCCTAATTTATGACAAAGTCGTACAATCGTTGCTGGAGAAGTGTAGGTCTTTTTAGCGAGTTCTTTAATTGAAAGACTTAAAACTTTTTCTCCTTCGTTTAATATGTAATGGGCGATTTCTTTTTCTGAATGAGAGAAATCTAACTCAAATTCTAGTTGTGTCATTATACTCATTTTTATCACCATATAGAGTATATCATGAAACAAAGTTTCATGAAATGGCTTTTATTTATATTAAATATGAAACATTATAAAAAGGGATATCGAAGATATTTACAATCAAGATGAGATGATTAAAATGTTATATGGATATAAAAAGGAGAACATTTATGGAAAGAAAATTACCAAAAGATTTTTATTGGGGTGGATCAGTATCATCATTCCAAACTGAAGGACATAGAAATGAAGGAGGAAAAGGTTTATGTGTTTATGATGTTAGACCTATGAATCCTGAATTTTCTGATTGGAACGATGCTATTGATGAATACACTCGTTATGATGAAGATATTGCTTTAATGAAAGGAATGGGATTCAACTTTTATCGTTTTTCTATTTGTTGGTCTCGTATTATTCCTAATGGAACATTAGATGAACCAGTTAATGAAGAAGGAGTTAAATTCTATAGTGATTTAATTGATAAGTTATTAGCTGCTGGTATTGAACCAATGATTACTTTAGTTCATTTTGATATGCCTTATCATTTAGTAAAAGAATATAATGGATTTGCATCTCGTTATGTTGTTGATTGTTTTGAAAGATATGCTAAAGTTTGTATTGAAAGATTTGGAGATCGTGTTAAACACTGGATGTCATTTAATGAACAAAACTTACACAGTATGATGTTACGTGTATCTAATGCGGAAGTCATTCCTGAAGGTGTTAGCTATCCAAAACATTTATATCAAGTAAATCACAATGTTATGATGGCTCACTGTAAAGCAGTTCGTGCTTTAAGACAAATGCAACCAGATGCTAAATTCTGTGGAATGGGTGCTATTACTAATATTTATGCTTATGAAAATAGTCCAGAAAATAATTTCTTTGCAACTAAAGGATATAATTTATTAAATGGTTTCTTAGTTGATACATTTGCTCAAGGTAAATATCCTGATTATTGGAATGCTTATCTTGAAAATAGAGGATGGATGCCTACTTTTGAAGAAGGCGATGAAGAATTATTAAAATATACAGTTGATTATATTGCTTTCTCTTACTATCGTTCAAATACTGTTAAAACAGGTGAATTTGATTATGAAAGACCAGCTCATGAATGTGTAAATGAAAACCAAATTAAAAATCCACATTGTGAAGCAAATGAATGGGATTGGGAAATCGATCCAGTTGGATTTAGATGGACATTAAACGATTTACATCATAGAACAGGACTTCCAGTATTCGTTCTTGAAAATGGTATTGGTTGGCGTGAAGATATGACTCAAGAAGAAGTAGATCAAATGTTAGCTGAAGGTCGTACAATTGAAGATGATTATCGTATTAATTATCATAGAGATCATATCAAAGAAATGGAAAATGCAATCTTTGAAGATGGTGTAGATTGTTTAGGATATATTACTTGGGGACCAATTGATATTCTAGCAAGTATGTGTAACATGGATAAACGTTATGGATTTGTTTATGTAAATAGAACAAATAAGGATTTAAGAGATATGAAACGTATTCCTAAAAAATCATATCAATGGATTAAAAAAGCCTTCGAAAGTAATGGTGCTGACTTAGATTAATCATATAAGATACTGCATAAAAATGTAGTATCTTTTTTTTACGACTATTTATAAATAATAGTTTGTATAAAGAATTTAAGAACTAAATTAGTTATAGTTAATTATACTTTATATTATAGAATTATAGATGATATAATAAGTTATAAACTTAAACAAATTTCAAAGAGAAAAAGAAAAGAACT
>CAVESC010000122.1:0-8000 GCA_963618275.1 Bacteroidaceae bacterium | reverse complement strand
AATATGATCATTTGATGTGATTTCTAGTACTTTATCCATATAATTTTTCCTCCTACTATTATATAGACAATTTTTTGATGTTTTTCTTTTTATTTTTTTAAAAAAGTAAAAAAAATACGAAACAGATTTGTTTCGTAATCATTTATAAATACTTTTGTATATTTTGTGACAGTTCTTTTTCGATTTCTATAAGTTTTTCTGTCACTTTTTTTACTTTTAATGAGGCATTTCCATATTGATGCAGATATTTATAAAGTGTTTCTATTCCCATAGAACATCCTTCAAAAAGAAGTGAAGCTATTGTTTGATCATCTTCATTCATTTGTATTTTAAAATTCATTTTTAACCATGACATACCTTTTGCTAGTAGTGAAGGTTCTTTTTCTTGAAGATGATGTTCTTTTAATAATTGATCAACTTCTTTTTTTAAAGCTTGATGTTTATTTTTTGAAGCAATACATATTTCTTTAAATTCTTTATTTTTTATAACATCTAAAACTTCATCTAAAGAAGATACTGCCATTTTTAATCCAGAATCGCATTCTTTAAGTAATAAAATTGTATCATTATCCATTATATACATTCCTTTCAAAAAGATGATTCCCTTTTTAATAAAAAAAATTCTAGGCTTTCACCTAGAATTCAATATTATTTTAAAGGTTTCTTTAATAAAGCTAAACCTAACATTCCTACTACTGAACCAACAGCTAATGCAAATAGATATCCAAGAGGATTAGAGATAACACCGATAACAAAGATTCCTCCATGTGGTGCCATTAATGTACAGTTGAAGAACATTGATAAAGCACCAGCAGTTGCTGAACCAACGACACATGCAGGTAAGATATGTAATGGATCAGAAGCTGCAAATGGAATTGCTCCTTCAGTAATAAATGATAATCCCATAATGATATTTGTAAGTGTTGTTTGTTGTTCTTTTTTAGTAAAACGATTTTTAAAGAAGAATGTTGCTAGAGCAATTGCTAGTGGTGGAACCATTCCTCCAATCATAACAGCTGCCATAATATCATAGTTTCCTGATGAAATAGAAGCAGTACCAAAAACATAGGCTGCTTTATTGATTGGACCACCCATATCAATAGCCATCATACCACCAAGTAACATTCCAAGAACAATTTTACTTGAACCACCCATTGAATTTAAAGCATTTGTAAGAGCTGTATTAATTGCAGCAACTGGTGGATTAATAATGAATGTCATTAATAATGCCATTAATAATAATCCAAAGAATGGATATAAAAGAACTGGTTTTAATCCTTCAAAGGCATCTGGTAAATGATCAAATAATTTACGTAAACCTTTCATTAAATATCCAGCAGCAAACCCAGCAACTAAAGCTCCTAAAAATCCTGAGTTACCTTGACTTGCAAGTGCACCACCAACAAATCCTACAGCAAGACCTGGACGGTCTGAAATTGACATTGAAATATATCCAGCAAGAACTGGTAACATAAATCCAAAGGCTGTATCTCCTGTTGTTTTAAAGAAAGCAGCTAATGGTGTATTTTTACCAAAGTTACTTGGATCAATCTTATAATCATCAAATAAGAAAGCTAAAGCAATTAAGATACCTCCACCAATAACAAATGGTAACATATGACTAACACCATTCATTAAGTGTTTATAGATTTGACGACCAATACTTTCATCACTTTCAGTTTCTACAGTTGTAGAAGCATGATCCGCATGATAAATTGGCGCATTTCCACTTAAAGCTTCATTGATTAATTCTTCTGCTTTATTGATACCATCTGCTACTTTAACTTGAATAACAGGTTTTCCATCAAAACGAGCCATTTCTACATTTTTATCAGCAGCTACAATAATAGCTTCACATTCTTCGATCTCTTTAGCAGTTGGAGCATTTTTAGTTCCGCCACTACCATCAGTTTCAACTTTGATTGTAATTCCCATTTGTTTTGCTTTTTCTTCTAAAGCTTCAGCAGCCATATACGTATGAGCAATACCAGTAGGACAAGCAGTTACTGCAAGTAAACGATAAGTTCCTGTAAATTCTTTTTGAGCTTCTTCTTTTTCTTCTTCTTTAGCTTTTTGTGCAGCTTCTTTTTGATTAATTAAATCCATAAATTCTTCAACACTTTGAGCATTGATTAATGAATCTTTAAAATCTGTATCCATTAACATTTGTGATAACATGGCAAGAATTTGTAAGTGTTCATTTCCACCTGTTTTAGGGACAGCAATCATAAAGAAAAGTTTTGCTGGTTGATTATCTAATGATTGATAATCCACACCATCTTTAACAACCATTGCAGCAAGTCCTGGAGCGTTAACAGCTTCACTTTGAGCATGAGGAATCGCAATACCTTCACCAATTCCAGTTGTACTTAATTCTTCACGCGCATAAATACCTTGTTTATAAACATCTTGATCATTTAAATTTCCTTGTTTTGCCATTAATGAAACTAATGTATCAATTGCTTCATCTTTATTTGAGCATGTAGCATTAACATCAATCGAAACATCTTTTAATAAATCTAAGATCTTCATTTATATTTCCTCCACTTGTAATTGTTTATACACTTCTTGAATCATTGAAGCTTCCGCTAAATCTTCACTAAAAGCAGTTGCTCCTCCACAAGCACTTCCTAATTTTAAAGCTTCATCATATTTTTTATCTTTTAAATATCCAGCAATAAATCCAGCAACCATACTATCACCACTACCAACACTATTTAATAATTTTCCTTTAGCACCGGCACAATAATAAACATGGTTATCTTCACTTACTAAAATAGCTCCATCTTTTCCAAGAGAAACAAGTACATTAATAGCTCCTTGTTCTTGTAATTTTCTAGCATAGAAAATTAAATCTTCTTTACTATTGATTTCTACATTAAATAATTCTTCTAATTCACGATGATTTGGTTTAATTAAGAAAGGATGATAAGGTAATACTTTCTTTAATAAATCATTTGTAGCGTCAACAATAATTTTAATTCCTTGTTGATCTAATTTTTTCATAATTTGTTCATAGATATCATTAGGTAATGATGATGGAATACTTCCTGCAAGAACTAAAGTATCATTTTCTTGTAAATGATCTAGTTTTTCAAATAATTCATCTAATTTTTCTTGAGGAATATCTGGTCCACTTCCATTAATTTCAGTTTCTTTAGCACCTTTCATCTTAACATTAATTCTTGAAAGACCATTTTCTAACTGACATAAATCACATTTAAATCCTCTTTCTTTTAATTCTTTAACAATTTCATCACCTGTAAATCCAGCTACAAACCCTAAAGCTGTTGTTTCAAGATTTAAACGGCTTAAAATAGTTGAAACATTAAATCCTTTTCCTCCAGGATAAATTTCTTCTTGTTTTGAACGATTTGTTTCTCCTTCTTCAAAACAATCAACATGCATAATATAATCCAAAGATGGATTAAAAGTAATCGTATAAATCATTAGTCCTTTACCTCCACAACTGTTGCCTGTTCCTTTATTTCTTTTTCACAGTGATCTGTGATAATCATTGCATCATTAATTTGACCAAATGTTACATGGTAAACTTTATTAAATTTACTATGATCAGATAAAACATAACTCATTTGACATCTTTCCATTGCTAGTTCTTTAATCGCTGCTTCTTCACTATCAGGTGTCGTAAAACCATTTGTCATATCAATACCATTTGTTCCAAAGAATCCTTTAGAAAAGTGATAACGATTTAAAGACTTCATCATATTCGCACCAACACATGCCCCTGTAATATTTCTCACTTCTCCACCAAGACAAACAACATGAAAACCTTTTAAAGTAAGTTGTTGGGCTTGCATCAAGCCATTTGTAATATAATGGGCATCTTTTTGATCTAAATACTCAATTAATTCTAATGTTGATGAACCCGCATCTAAATAAACCACATCATTATCTTCTATTAATGAAGCTGCATACTTAGCAATCTTCTTCTTTTCATCTGCATTGAATAATTGTCTTTTCGCAAGTGGATCTTCTGTCGTTTGCGTTGCTTTAGGAATAAGTGTTGCTCCTCCATGAACTCTTTTTAAAAATCCCTGATGATCAAGTTCTACTAAATCTCGACGAATACTTGATTCACTGGCACCCGTAAGTTCAACTAGACTAGCAACCGTTACATTTCCTTTTTTATCTAATTCATTCAGTATAATCTTATGACGTTGATTATCCATTTCTATCACCTCTTGCACTTTTATTATATGACCGTTCAATCGTTATGTCAACATTATTTTGGCTGTTTAGTCATATAAAATGACTGAATGATAATTTAATTTACATTTTCTTAAACTATCTTTTACTCTATTTTGATTTTTGATCATTTAGATATCCTCTATAATTTCGGTAGAAAAAGGAGAAAATTTATGAACAAAAAAAACAAATTAATTGCATTATCAGTATTATCAGCGATGTCATTAACATCCGTTTCACCATTAGCTATTAACAGTTTTACAAATGTTATAGCTCTTCAAGGTGATCAAACAGTCAACAAAGGGACTGTTGTCATGAATCAAGACACTACAATTAAATATTTAGATACAAACACGGATCCAGCTAATGGAACACAAGCCAAAGATAAATGGGGACAATACACTGGTTGGACACGTGCTTATAAAGATGGCGACAATGCTTCTTTAAATGGCCAATACAATGACAATGAATGGAAAGAACAAAATGGAGAATTCTCTACAGAAAAAGGAACTTTAAATAAAGAATCTCGTGCTTATTTCTTTAGAGGCTATTTCAATGTTGATCAAGCCAGTCAAGTAAATGGTATTCATTTAAGTTTTAATTATAAAGATGCGGTGATTGTTTATATCAATGGTCAACAATTAACTGCCTTAAATGTACCTGATGAAGGTTACCGTAGCCAAGATAGTGGAAATGGTAGTCATAAAGATAACATGGGCTATGGAAGTAAAGAAACTTCTTCAAGTGTAAAAACTGCTGATCTCTATTTTAGAGATATTAAAGATATGCTTACAAATGGTCAAAATGTTATTGCTTTTGAAATTCATAAAAGTAATGAAACAAGTGAAGGGTATTTTAAACTTAATGAATTAGGTATTAATCCTGATGAAAGTTTATTACCTGAAAGAGAAAGTTTAAAAGCTATTTCTTTATCTGTAGGAAGTACACCAACTGAACTTAATTTAAATTGGTTTTCAACAGATAGTACAAATGGACAAATTCAATTTGCTAAAAAAGCAGATATGACTGGAAATGAATTTCCTGAAGCGAAAGCCAAAACAGTAAACGCTAAAATCAATAAGGCACAAGCTGATGGTTATTACGCTAATAAAGCAACAATGAGTGATTTAGAAGAAAATACCGCTTATGTTTATCGTGTAGGAAATAATGGTCATTGGTCTGATACTTATACAACAACGACGAAGTCTAAAGGTGATTTTAGTTTCTTATTTGCTGGAGATCCACAATTAGGTTCTTCTGGTGATTTAGCTTCTGATAAAGATGGATGGAAAAAGACATTAGATCTTGTTAATACAAATCCTTTATTTAAAGATGTACACTTTATTCAAAATGCTGGTGACCATGTAGAAGCTGGTAAAAATGAATCTCAATATGATGCTTATTTATCAAACTATCAAGGAAGTGTCGTTTACTCTACACCATTTGCTAATGCCGTAGGTAACCATGATTATGCAGGTACTGCTTATAATGATCACTTTAACTTACCAAATGTCAGCAATTTAGGAAGCAGTGGTCAAGGAAATGCTCAAGGTGATTACTATTATATTTATAACAATGCATTAATGCTTGTTTTAAACTCAAATAACAGAAGTACTGCTGAACATGAAGAATTCATTAAAAATACTCTTGCTAAGACAAAAGACAATCAAGATATCAAATGGAAAATCGTTGTTTTCCATCACTCAATTTATTCATCAGCATCACATGCAAGTGATAATGATATTTTAGCAAGAAGAGATACGCTCGCTCCTATGTTTAGTCAAAATGGTATTGATTTAGTTTTAATGGGACATGACCATGTTTATACGCGTAGTATGTTAATGGATGGAACTACTGCTTTAAAAGATGAATCATTTGATCAAAATGGTAATCCAATTCATGAAGTTACTGATCCTAAAGGAATTACTTATATAACTGCTAACTCAGCTAGTGGTAGTAAGTATTATGAATTTACTTCTAATTTAAGTGGTGATTATATTGCTGTTAAAAACCAAGAACATACACCAAATATTACAAAATTAGATGTTAAAGATAATCAATTAAAAATTGTAACTTATCGTACTTCTGATTTATCCGTTGTTGATGATTTTACAATCAATAAAACATCAACTGAAACTGTTGATAAAACAGAATTAGAAAAATTAATTAATGAATGTAGTCAAATCGATGATTCAACTTATACAAAAAAATCATTTGCTAAGTTACAAGATGCTTTAGTAGCAGCTAAAACAGTGCTTAACAATAATGATGCTACAAACCAAGATGTTGAAACTGCTTATAGCACTTTAAAAGAAGCTAAAGATCAACTCGTTAAAAAAGAAACAAATCAACCTGTTTCTTCAACAACTGATAAAAAGAATAATACATCTACAGACAAAAAAGATACTCCATCATCTTCTAAAGTAAAAACAGGTGACGACACTCCACTTCTTGCTTTAGAAATTGCCTCAACAATGGCTATTGTTGCTGGAGCTATCATTGTTATCAAAGCAAAGAAAAAAGAAAATTAATCATTTTAAAAAAATATATATTAAAACAGGACCTGTTTATCATAAACAGGTTCTTTCATAAGGAGATAACATGTTAAAAAGAATTCATAAATGTGATCTTATCCTGCTCATCATTACTTTTATTTTTACACTCGGTGTCTATTTTTTCCATAGTCAGGTTTATAGTCCTGTTGCCATTCAAAATTCATCATCTTTAAGTTATAGTAAAGCTAAAGTATTGCGTGTAATCGATGATCAATCAAAAAAAGATGAAACAACAAATAGATATTATGGTGTACAAAGTTTATATGTTGAGATATTAGATGGATCTTATAAAAATAAAAAAGTTTATATCGATAATTATCTTTCAACAACGCATAATGTACGTCTTAAAGCTGGAGAGACATTTATTGCTTGTATTGATAATCCTCAATCTGATAATACTTTAATTACAGCGTATAATTATTATCGTACCCCTTATATTTATGGTTTTGTGGGTTTGCTTTTAATCATTATTTTAATGATTGGTAAATCAAAAGGAATGAGAACAATTATCAGTTTGGCTTTTACTCTCTATGCCATCATAGGTTTATTATTGCCCATGATTTTTAGTGGCTTTTCACCAATTATTTCAACTATCTTTATTGTTATTTTAACAACCGGGTATTCATTATTTATGCTTAATGGTCCTTCAATAAAAACGTGGGTAGCGGTAATTGCTACTTCACTAGGAGTAATTATTAGTGGGATTTCTTTTTTAGTATTAAGTCATCTTATACATATTTCAGGATTTAATACAGATCAAGCTGAAGCACTTATCATTATCTCTCAACAAACAAGACTAAAAATTAATGACGTTTTATTTTCAGGAATCTTAATTTCTGGTTTAGGGGCAGTCATGGACGTAGGAATGTCCATTGCTTCATCACTATATGAAGTAAAAACACTCAATCCACAAATCACTAAAACTCAATTATTTAAATCTGGTATTAATATTGGAAAAGATATGATTGGTACGATGTGTAATACACTCATTCTTGCTTTTACAGGAAGTTCAATAACAATTTTACTTGCATTTTTTGCTTATCAAATTCAATATCCTCAATTAATGAATTCTGATTTTATTGCAATTGAAATAGCTCAAGGAATTACAGGAACATTAGGTATTATTTTAACAGTTCCTATTGGAGCACTTCTTTGTAGTTTACTTTATCATAAACATTTAAAAGAGGCTGTAACGAAATAAATTTTTAGAAGTTTAACTTTCGTTGTTAAGCTTCT
>CAVESC010000121.1:0-8035 GCA_963618275.1 Bacteroidaceae bacterium | reverse complement strand
ATTAATGGTTAATATAATTTGCGGTTGTGTGGTGTGTTGTATTTGCGGTTTAACAGGATATTCACTTCAGCAGATGAAGCACCATTTAACTTCACAGTATTTGTGACTTGTTGATTGCTTGTCTTATCATAGCTTGCTTTAAACAATGCTCTGTTTCCTGATTTGTTGCCTTCCCAATAAACACCATTACCTGGATCAGGTAATGAAATGATTCGACGATAGATGTTCATGATATTTGTACCATAATTACTTCCGAATGTTTGGTTGAACAAGTTTTCATCAAAACCTTTCCATTGTCCTGAATAAGCGCCACTTAAAAAGATATGTGTCAAAAGATATTTGATATCATCATTTGTAAGAGCGTCATCTGGACAGATAGCTGTCTTTAGATCTGCATCCGCAGCAAATTCACCATAGGCTGCTGGACCTCCAAAGCCATAATAAAGTAACTTTCTTACGTTTTCATTATTTTCAATGACCTGTGCAGGATATTTACCACTTGCAGGTGTCTTCTTTTCTGCTTCCAGACAGAAAGCCCATTTGCCATCGTATTTACATGAATATGTTGACCATGAAGCAATGGATGGAATCTTTCTGCCCCACCACTCTGGATACTTGATATTTTTCACTCTTGTAAATTCTTTAGGAACGGATGGATCATAAGCATTTACGACACTCATTCCAAGCGTATTGAAACACATTGAAAATACCATTCCTACTGCTAAAAAAATCTTATATAGTTTAGAAAGTTTATTTTTCATTTTACTTTTTCTCCTGTTATTTATTGTTTGCAATGCAAGTTTCAAACATTGCCCTACTTCTTTTGTTTATAAATGCAAAAAGGACAATCTTTCGATTGTCCTATGGCTTGAATACCCATTTATTTAAATACATATATTCCTCCAACAAAAAAAGACAGATCATATCGACCTGCCTGCTTATAATATCAAATGGATAAAGAATGAGAGATTTTTATAAAAATTGCTGGTAATATTTTGAATTTTCAAGTTATTTTAATATTAAGAATGAAAAAAGCTGAAAGAATACCCAATCCAAAAGATTATATTTCTTTACAGCTCATTTTTATAAATAATTTTATTCTATATACTTTATTTTAAAAGAATCAAAATTAGTTTTTTCATTATTATCATGTGCCAAATTGTATATATCATCTATAAAATCATTAAAATAATCAGATCCTAAACCTAATAAAGCATAATTATCTTTTACTATGATTAAAGGTGCTTCTCCATAATGATTATTTTTTACATCTTTATCAAGATGAGAAATTTCTTCATCATAGATATTTTTAATACTTTCATCATCTAAATTATATTTCTTTAATGTTATGCATTCTGAATAATCCTTCTTTAAAACATTAATGCAATATTTGTTTGTCATATAACACGATTGGCAATCCTCAATATAAAAATAAAAAATTTCAATTTTCTTAACTACTTTAGTATGATTTTTTTTATGAGAAGTACATCCAGTAGATAAAACAATTATTAAAATTAATAATATTTTTTTTAATTTTGTACTTTTTCTCATTTTAATTAAAAGTTATACAACATGTTCCAGTTGCACTATTATAATTCCAATCGATTACCTTAACTGTAGTAAAAACTTGCATCGACGTTGTTGAACATCTTTCTGATCCACTAACAACACTAGCACCTCTTTGTGAAGTTGTAACTGATCGAGAATATACTTTTTTAGCCGGCCCATCAGCAACAACAGTGACTGTCGCACTTCCAACAGAAGTACTTACGGTTGATTTTAAAGTTTTTTTAGCTGCACTAACCATGCTAATACTACAAAAAACACACAAAATAAATAACAAACATCCAATAAAACTCTTTTTTAAATTTAATGCCATTTTACTCAACCTCCTAATATAATTTATATAAAATATTTTATCATAGAAATTATCTTTATTCAATTAATAATACATGCTTAAAATCAATATAATTTAAGTTTATCATTTTATTTAAATGTACTTTATTTGATAATAATTTATCGAATAAAGCAAGTATAAAAAAAGCAAACTTACCTTGTTTTGTTTGCCTTTTATACCAATAGTGGATAAAGAATGAGAGATTTTTATAAAAACTTGTTGGTAATATTTTGAATTTTCAGTAATTATCTATGATAAACTATTTACTTATTCTTTATCCGCATTTAATTCTATCATGTTTCTACATAATTTGATAATGATTTACTTATAAATCTAATTTCTACGAAAATAATTGACTTACATAGTTTTGAAGTCTATGAAGTATTCTTACGATATAGACATCATCATTCTTTACCATGTAAAAGACAACATAGTTTTTATAATGAACATATTTGTACCCAATGTTTACATCATTTTCAAGATACCATATATTTCCAATATCTGAATGACTCTTTAAATTTTCTATCTTATCTAAAATTCCTGACACTGTATTCTTTGCAGCTATTGGACTACATAATTTATATTTAATATAATCATAAATTTCATCAAGATCTCGTTGTGACTTTGGTGAATAGTGTATCTTATTCATTTTCAAATCTTTCCTTAAAATGTGATCTCATTGAATCTTCATCAATCCAACCTTCTTCATTTGCTAAAGATAAGCCTTCATTTAACATTTTCATTACTTCTAGTTCTGCTACCACCTTGTCATACTTCCTCGCTTTTCTTGACATTTCTTCTTGTTCATTTATATCCATAATAGTATAACAACCATGTCCATTTTTTGTTAAATAAACAGGAGAACCAACAGTAACATCTTCAAGTACTGCACTATAATTTCTTAAATCAGAGATAGGTTTTATATTTGGCATATTCTCTCCTCCTTTTATTAAAATCATTATACTATTATTTTACGTCATATTCAACGTAATATACTTCGTAAAATTTCACTTAACTTTTTATCCAATTTTCATTTGTACCATATCGATAATGAGAAGCACCACATACTTCTTCATTTCCAGCACAATGCCCTTCATCTAATAATTGATTAATCAAAGTTTTAACTGAATAATCATTGCTACTATAATAAGACTCATAATCTTTATAATCTATTGAATGTGTCAGTTCTTTCCCACAATCACATTTAACCCAATATGTTACTCTTAAAATTTTTGTTTGTTCTTCCTTTTGAGGTTGTTGTGCATTAGTAGTATTTCCATTTGATGTTGGTTGACTTGGTGTTACAGATGAAGATTGATTACTTTCAACGGAATGTACTGGTATTTGCTTTGTTTCAACTTTCTTTTGTGTTTTGTTTTCATTAGTATTTTGATTACTCGTTTTTTCTTGGGTTTGCACATCACTTTTTTCTGATTCTTGATCTTCCTGAATCGTTTTTTCTTCTATTTCTTGTTTGGATGTATCATTTACAATTTCATCACTTTCATTGGTTTCATCTTTGGATACATCCTTTTTCTTTGTTTTCTTTTTTGATACCTCTTTTTGTGAAATAACTACTGCTTTTTTATTTTCTACATGACTATTCATTGGTAGTGCATTACAAACAACCAACAATGTAGATAATCCAATAGCTATAATACTGCTTTTTTTCATCATTCATATCCTCTCTTTCCTGTTGCTTCAATCATTACTTATCTTTTGAAATTTGTAATATACACATTGTAATTACACCTATTAAAGCACCTATTTGTAGTGATATTATCGAAATAATAATTTCTTTCATTTCAATCACTTCCTATCTTGAGTATAAACCACACTTTTTTTACTTTTCAAATCTATCTTTATTCTATACTAAATATTACTTTTCCCAGTAAGATAACAGGAAAGGGGTTCTTAGGGGAAAACCGAGTCACATTTCCCCACAAAAAAACAGACTCCCCCTTCAATAAGTCTGCTGAAATAAAATGTACAAAAAATACAGTTATATATGTAACTGTCATCTTTCTTGCTCTTTATTTCTTCTTTTTGCCCATCCTTTTAAAAGTTTCAATATAACTTCGCTTTTTTCTCTAGGCGTATAGTTTTTTGGAAAATATTCATTAATATCCTCCATTTTAAACGATAATTTTTCTTTCTGATTTGCTTTTTCTTCCTTCATTATTGAATAAATAACGTTTTCATCTAAACGATTTTCTCTTGATAACTCCTTCATTCTTATTGCTTGAGCATGTGAAGGTGTTAAATCAAGTCCTTCTATATTTTTTACAACAAATTGTTGATTTTCTTTTGAAAGATATGAAAGTTCCACAGCAGGATTAAATGCAATCTTTTTCCCATCACTTCTTATACCATCGACCATATCACGCAATGGCTCAATTAATTCTGTTAAACGTATAAATCTTCTAATTTGATCTCTTGATTGTTTTACTTCTTCACTTAATATATCTACTGACCACTTATTTTGGGACTTCTGTGCAACTTGCGTAGAAGTTGATGATATCTGTTTCCCTTGATGTTTCATTGCATCTAATTTCAATTTGTAAGCAAATCCTCTTTCAGTTGGTAAGATGTTTTCCCTTTGTATATTTGAATCAACCATAATAATTGTTGCCTGATCATCAGTAAGTTCTCTTACAATGGCCTGTATCTTTTCTTGACCATTTACCATTGCTGCATTCATTCTTCTGTGACCTGAAATCATTTCGTATCCGTGACCATTTGGATGCGGTCTTACAAGAACAGGAACTAAAATACCATTTGCTGAAACACTTTTTACAAGTTCAGACATCTGTTCATCATTTCTAACTCTAAATGGATGATTTTTAAACTCCTGAATATCTTCAACAGGAACTTCCATTATCTTCTCTAGTTTTGCCTCCTGTCTTTGTTCTTCGTTGGTAAATAAATCATCGTACGTAGGAACTCTTATGTCGTTTATGCTCTTTTTCGACATTTAAGATGACCTCCTTTGTAAAAGCTTCATAAGCTTTAGTTGCTGCACCTTTTGGATCATATTGAAATATACTTTCTCCTATTCCTGTACTTTCTGCTGCTTTTGTACATCTTGGAATTGTTGTATCAAATACCTTAATATGCCCTCCAAAATTTTCTCTAACTTCGTGTGTGATTTTCTTTGATAGATTTGTTCTTTCATTTGTCATCGTAATCAGCACACCTTCAATTTTTAAATCATGGTTAAGATTTCTTCTAACCATATTAATTGATCTTAATAAGTCAGCCATACCTTCAACTGCATAAGGTTCTGCTTGTACAGTTATAACAACTTTATCTGAAGCAGTAAGAGCATTAATAGGTAGATTATCCAGTGATGGATTTGTATCTATAATGACATAATCATAATCATCTTTTACGGTATCAATAAATCTTTTCAATACCGTTTCTCTACACATAGCACTTTCTAATTTAGCATTTATTCCTGCAAGAGAAATATTTGATGGAACAATATCAACATTTTCATTACTGTGAAGTATTAGCTGTTCTCTATCAAGTGGTATATCTTCAATAACTGATACGATAACATCCTTCATAGATAAAGGATATTGTGTACTGTCATAAAATCCAAATGCTTTTGTTGAATGTCCTTGTGGATCTAAATCTAACAGCAATACCTTTTTGTTATTTAATGCAAGACATGCACTTAAACTAACAGATGTCATTGTTTTACCTACACCACCCTTTTGATTTGCAATTGCTATTACTTCGCTCATTTGTAATCCCTCCTATCTTTATATATAGCATTAAATTGACCTCCTTTCTTTTTTGCCAATCATTGATTGGCTATGTAAAAAAGCCATCTGCTATGATGACTTTTATACGCTATCTTTCTTGTTGTTTATGTTTTGTATTTTTACTGTAGTCTTTTAATGGAACTTTCTTATCCATTACATGCTCTCTAAGTTTAAAAAAATTATCATGACTTTCAGAAGCAATGATATAGTCAAAATAGAATTTTCCTCTGTCAGCTGATGGTTCAACTGTGCTTAAATACCTTTTACCATTAAAAGAAGAATATATAAAAGCATCTCCAACCTCTAAATCTTTAGCAAGTCTTATATTACCCTCATAGAATAAAACGAAGGGTGGACAGGCAATTTGTTTCAAAACTGTAGGATAGTTGTTATCTATAATCGTTACATACTTTGTTTTCAATCCTCTTTTTAATTTAATAAATTCATTTTCATCTACAGGAACTTTTGCTTTTATGTCGTTATATATTTTTTCAAAGTCACCATCATGCTTCAAAGCAAAATAAAGCAATACATTATTCATAAATTCATCACCTCCTTTATATGAAAAAAGGAGATCCATTTTGAATCTCCTTTGCTTATTAAATTGTTTACTTAGTCCTTTTTAATTTCTAATATGTTATCTAGTTTGTTAGAAAAACCCTATTTTTGTTAGAAAAAAAATCAAGAAAAGTTCTTTACTTCATTAGAAACAAAAAAGGATATTTAATAAGCAATAATACCTATCAAACATCCTATTTTTAATAGAAAAACCAATAAAAATGGCGGTACTTATGGGATTTGAACCCATGACCTTACGCTTAGGAGGCGTATGCTCTATCCAGCTGAGCTAAAGCACCACATCTTTTTTTCTGCCCGTTATAGCTCATTTAGGCTAGATACTGCTCTACGCTTAGGAGGCGATTGCATTATCCAGCTGTGCTACGAGGACAAAGCCTCTATTATCCTATCAAATATTGATTTAAAATACAATCTATGTATCCAATTCTTTCATTTTATTATGAAATTTAATAATGTCATTGAATAGCATACGAATCACACAAATAAGTGGTACTCCCAAAAACATACCTATAAATCCAAAGAAATGTCCAAATATTGTAATTGAAAGTAATACCCAAAATGGTGAAATACCAACAACATCTCCTAAAATCTTTGGTCCTAAGAATAAACCATCAAATTGTTGTAATGCAAAGACAAAAACTAAAACAGCTAGTGCATGAAATAAATCTCCTGTCATTAAAGCAACTAAAACAGCAGGAACTCCTCCTATAAATGGTCCAAAATAAGGAATCATGTTTGTAATTAAAATAAAGACTGCAAGAATTGGAAAGAATTTTACTTTTAAAATAGCAAGTCCAACAAATGCTATCATTCCAATAATTAAGGAATCTAAGAATTTACCATAAATAAATTGTCCAAATATTTGGTGTGATTTTACTGCATAATCATGAATAAGTTCTATTTTTTCTTTTGACATAAAAAGTGAACATAGACGATCAAAGATACTTACTAATTTCTTTGCTTCTATTAATACATAAGGTGTAAAAATCAATCCTAAAACAGCTGTAATAATGGTACTTCCAGCTTTAAAGATTGTTCCAAGTGTCGCAATAGGATCGATTGCTTCAACTGAATTAACATATTTAACAACCATTTCATCTACTTTGATGATAATTCCACTAGCAAGATTGCTTCCTAAATAAGTCTCTAAAGTTTTTTCAAAGTTTTTAATATATAAGGTTAAGTTGTCTGCAATATTTACAACATAATTAACTAAAGCAGGAATAATCGCAATTAATAGAACGACGATGATTAAAACAAAAACAAAAAAAACAAAAATAGAAGAAATTGTATGACTATATTTTTCTAATTTTTTATTATGAAAAGAATCTAAAAACATTTCAAATTTATAAACTAAAGGTTGTAAAAAATAAGCAAGGATTGCTCCTACTATCAAAGGAATAAATGCTGATAAAATATTAGAAAATAATGCTATATCAAATGTTTTATAAATAAAAATAATAATACAAGCACATACAATAATCCCTACATAATTTTTTAATGTCTTCATTTTAACCACCTCAAACTTTTTTTCATTATACCACACTCTCTATATTTTTTCGATGACTATTCCAACTTCTTAATAATCTTTTTATATAATAGATGCTCATTTTTTCATAGACTTCTTGAGTATTTATATCAACTAAATAGTAGTCTTGATCATATTTTATGATGGTCAAACCATAGTAATATAAACCACAAATAATATCTATATCCAATAAAAAAACCTCCTTTATGGCTATGTTAGACAAGGTTGCCTTTACTATGAATTCAAAAAGTTTTATCATTA
>CAVESC010000120.1:0-8088 GCA_963618275.1 Bacteroidaceae bacterium | reverse complement strand
ATTTATAGCTTAGGTATTTTGTTTATGATTACTATTCTTATTGTGCTATTAATTATTATAAAAATAAATCAAGAAAGTCTAAAAAAACAAAAACAGGAAATTGAATATTTTCAGTTAAAAGAAATAGAAGAAAAGTATATTATGCTTAAAACACAAGCTCAAAGAAATGAAGAAATTAAACATGATCTTCATTATTTTATGGATTTAGTAAATCAACAACATCATCAAGAAATATCTGAAGTTTTAAAAAGAACGCTTCATAAAATTGATGAAAATTCTATTAAAATATATACTAATAATAAAATAATGAATAGTTTATTAGAAAAATTTAAAGTAATTGCTATTAAAAATAATCAGGAAGTTCTTTATAATATTAATGTTGGTTTATTAGAATTATCGATGGCAGACTATAATCAAATGATTTTATTATTTGAAAAATTATGTCATAATAATCAAATAAATAAAATCGAAGTTACTATGAAAATAAAGAATAATTATTTAATTACAGAATTTAAAATTAAACCTAAGAAAAAAATGAATTATCATATAGAAGAAAATTATTTAATTGATGAAATCATTAATGGTTACCAAGTTATTAAATATGTATCAAAAATATAAAGGAAAAATAAAATGAGAATAAAAATAGTAGATGATGATCAAAACTTTATTGAAATATTATTAAATTGCTTAAAAGAGGCATTACCTCATGTTTTAATAGAAGGTAGTACATCATTTAACGATGACTATGAAAGTGATTTGTATTTTTTAGATATAGATATGCCTTTAATAAATGGTATTGATCTTGCTAGAAAGATAAAGAAAGAAAAAGAAGAGGCTATCATTATTTTTGTATCATATAGAGATGATTTGATTTTTGAGGCATTACAAACTTTTCCATATTATTTTTTAAGAAAGAAATATTTAGATGAAGAACTGCCTATGATTATTGAAAAAATAAAAAAAGAATTGATTAAAGAACAAATACAAATTCTTTATAAAGGAAAAGAAGCAATACTAGATACTTCACAAATTATGTATATTGAAAAAAATGGACAATATACGCATATTCATACGACACAACATCTTTATATTGTAAAACATACAATCAAATATTATGAAGATAAACTTTCTTTAGAAAAGTTTGGCTATGTATCACAAAGTTTTATAGCTCATTTTAAATATGTTAAAGAAGAAAATAGTCAAGGTGTAATTATGAAAGATGGTTATCAATCTTATTACAGTAGAGGTAGAAGAAAGAAATTTATAGAGAATTATTTAAAATATATCACGTTATAAGGGAATCATTGAAGTATGATTCCTTTTAATATATTTAAAAATTCTTTCAACTATCGGTTGATAATACCTCTCAAACAGGTCATTGAACTTTAAATGTCTTTTGTTAGAATTACTAATACAAGGGAGAAAGATAAAAATGGAATATAATAAAATAGGTGAATATTTAAAAACAAAAAGATTAGAGTTTAAAATGACACAACAAGAAGTAGCTTCATATTTGAATATTTCTTGTCAATCAATCAGTAAATGGGAAAATGGACAATCGTTGCCTTCACTTGAAATACTTGCTAGAATTTCAATTCTTTATCAAATATCAATTGATGAAATGTTAAGAGAAAATGATGATTTAACAATTTGGAATAATAATGCTTTTTATTGGGATGAAAGAATGGGACAAAATTCTAATTATTTCTATAACAAAGTAGTAAGACCGAAAACAGAAAAGCTTTTAGATATTAAAGAAGGGGATTATATTTTAGATATTGCTTGTGGAAACGGCAATTTTTCACAACGAATGGTTGATTTAGGGGCTAGGGTAGTTGCTTTTGATTTTAGTGAAAATATGATTGAATGTGCTAAAAAAAGAAGAAATGGCTATCCTCAAGATATTGAATTTCAAATAATAGATGCGACAAAAGAAGAGGAATTAAAATTATTAAAAAGAAAACAAAATTATAATAAAGCAGTATGTCTTATGGGATTAATGGATATTTCAGACATTCAACCATTATTTAAAACTTTGAGTTCTATGCTTTCAAAGAATGGTATTTTTGTTTTTGCAATGCATCATCCATGTTTTGAAAGACCTAATAATATTTATTTAACAGCTTGTAAACATCGTGGGATTGCAATACCAGGGCAACCATTTATTCAAAATTATTATCATCGTTCATTACAAGATATTTTTCATTTGGCTTTTGAAAATAATTTTATTATAGATGGTTTTGAAGAAGAAAGATTTGATGAATTAGAAATGCCTGAAATCATAATTGTTAGATTAAAAAAACTTTAAATTTGAGAATGTTTTACCTCTTGATCATAAAAACAAACCTGTTAATCAAGATGAATTTACTCAATAAAACCTCCTTTATATAATGAAATTACAAAAAGGAGGTTTTTATGATGTTAGAATTAAAGAATATAACTAAAAGATATCAGGAGAAAATTATCTTTGAAAATTTAAATGTTAATTTTAAAAAGTCCAATACAATCAATGGGATTATTGGTAAAAGTGGGAGTGGAAAAACAACACTATTTAATATTTTATTTGGATTAGATACTAATTATGAGGGTGTTTATACAATTGATGGACAAAATGTTAAATCGTTTGATTTTAAAAAGTGGGATGAAATGAGAAAAAATGAAATACATATTGTTTTTCAAGATTTTAAGCTCATTGAAAATTTTACAGTTTTAGAAAACTTAACACTCACACTTAATTGTAAAGAAATAGAAGCTTTAGACGCTTTAGAAAAACTAGATATTTTAAGTTTAAAAAATACAAAGGTAAAAAATATCAGTGGTGGTGAAAAACAAAGACTTGCGATTGCAAGAGCACTTATAAATAATCCAAAGATATTATTATTAGATGAACCAACAGGAAATCTTGATGATCTTCACGCAAAAATGATCATGAAATGTATTCAATCATTAAGAAATGAACAGATGATGATTTTTATTATTAGTCATGATCAACGTGTAATGGACTATTGCGATAATATCTATGTTTTAGAAAACAAAACATTAAAATTAAAAAAAGAAAATAAAACTATTGTTGGTTCCTATCCAAAAAAGACAATATCAGAAAAGATAAAAAGTCATAATATTAAATATGTTTTAAAGATAATGCAAAGAAATATCAAAGATATAATTATAAATTATATACCGGTATCTATTATATTTATGCTATTTATGACTATTTTTTTATTCTTTTATAGTATTTCCATTAATGATCTTTATGAGTTTTATTCAGGAATTGATAATAAAACAATTTATGTATCAACAACGCATTATACAAAACAATATCTAAATGAATGTGCTAAAAATAATTATGTCATTATTTCAAATGATGGAACACGAATTAGTTTTTCAAATAAAGATTTAAAAGATGTTAAAAATATTTCAGGAGTTAAAGATGCTAAATTATATAATGGTAATGTTGAAACAAGTGTTGATTATGAAGGAAATGAATTAAATCTAGTATTAGATAAAAATTCATTTTCAAGTAAAGTCAAGAAAACAAAGAGTTATGTCCATTTTCCAGATAAAGTTCAAATGGAATTTAAAACATTGACGGTGCCGTATCCTTATATAAAACATTATAATCCAAAACATATAGAACTTCTTTATGGAAACTATCCAGTAAAAAATGAAATTCTTATTCCTGATTTTCTGGCTTATAATTATCTTAAAAATGAAAATCTAAATACATTAATTAAACAAACAATTGAATTACCAATTATCGATGAAAAAAGAAATCAAATAAATCAAAAATATAAAGTATCCGGTATTTATAAAACAAATTATGAAAATAATATTGGATTAACAGAATATATTTACACTGGTTATCAAAATTATGATTTTTTAGAACTTTTTCAAACTCAAGAAAGCTATAAAAATCATGTAAATGATTTTAATCAAGAAAATAAAACTCATGATATTCATAAAACAGTTTTTAAAGACTATGATTCTTATTTAAAAGCTATCGGAACGGGTCTTGATGATATGATTATTGTTTGCAAGTCAACAAATGATGTAAAAAATGTTACAAAACAACTAAATAGATTATTTCCTCATTTAAGATTGATGTCTCAATATGAATTTAAAAATGGTGAGTTTAGAGATTCTTATATTCAAACCGTTTTGATTAACGTAGGAATTATTGTTTTAGTTGCATTAATATTAGGAATTATTATTTTATTTTTAAATAAAGGGTATATAAAAAAGCAAAATAAAGAGCTAGCAGTTTTATATGCTTTAGGAAGAAGCAAAGAAGATGTTATTGTTATTATTTTATTGGAACATCTATTGATTTCAACAGTTGCTTTTATTGTTGGATATTTTGGTTTGTGGATGATAAGAATGATCTATTTAAAATATGTTTCAATATTTAATTTTTTATCATTGATGTTTAATGGAAAAGTTATTTTCTATATTTATTTGTATATTATTTTAATGACTTCTATCTCGGTTATTTTTTCTATTCATGGCATTAATAGAAAAAAATTAAATGAATATTTAAAATAATTTAAAATAGTAACGAGAGTTATAGATTTTAATGGGAATAACTCTCGCTTTTTGTATCTTGTACACGTTAAAGATACCTTATATAATAAACGTAAGAGGTTAAATTATGAAATTAAAAAATAAATTATTTATTATAGCCAGTATGACTTTATTGATTTTGTTTTTAAGGGTCATTAATGTCTTGCAATATGAAAATAAACTTGCATACCCATTTTCGATGATGATTATGATAGCTTTTTTTAGTGCTATTACTATTTTTATTCAAGAAAATATTGATTATAATTATCAACAACAAAAAGTTTATTATCAAAACTTAAATATATTAAAATACATATTATCTATTTTAGTTATTATTTTACATTTAAGACCATTCATACATTATTCCAATGAACTTGATTTAGCTTTTAATAATATTGTATCGAGAATTTGTGTACCCTTGTTTTTTATCATTACAGGTTATTTTGTTGCTAAAAAAGAAAAAGATAAAAGTAATTATATAGATACTTATATCAAACGTACAATACCACTTTACTTAACATGGAGCTTGATTTATTTACCTATTATTTTGATAACTGTTATTCAATATTTACCAACAATCAATGAATATATTATAAAAATGAATATTTCTACACCATTACTTATACTATTGATTATTTTATTATTACCAATTGTATTAATTATCATGATATGCTACAGTGGGGTTTATTATCATTTATGGTATTTTCCAGCTTTAATGTTATCTTTGATCGTATTAAAAAAATGGAAAGAAAAATATAAATTAAATTATTTATTCATTATTTCATTTTTTTTATTACTTTTTGGAGCAACAGAAACATATTATGGACTACTTCCGCTTTCTATTAAAGAACTTGTTACATATTATTTCAATATCTTTTTTACAACGCGTAATTTTTTGTTTTTTGGATTATTTTATGTTGTTTTGGGATATAAGATGGGTTTAAAAGAAAAAGTTTATTCAAAGAATTGTTTTGTCAAACTTATTATATCTTGTTTTTTCTTGATCTTTGAAGCAATTATTTTACATGATTTTCATAGATTGGATAGTAATATATTGCTTTCATGTATTCCTGTTACTTATTATTTATTTATTTCTGTCATTTATATAACAAACCATATAAATATAAAAGTAAGATGGAATCAGTATTCTAAATATTATTATTTATTACATCCAATGATGATTTTTATTGTTTCTTTTATATGCAAAGACATTAATCAATTTCCTTTGTTAAATATTGTTATTGTATTAGTAGTAACACATATTATCTCACTATTAATGATTGAACATGATAAGAAAAAGATAATAACAACCATAAAGTAAGATATTCTTATTAGAATGTTTATTATTTAAATGAACATTCTAATAATTTTTTTATAATGAAAAGGATTTGTTTTAGACAAATCCTAGATATTGAATGTAATAAGTAAACTGATATAATTTGTATCAATTTGTTTGATAGATAGTATATAAGATATATCAAAAAGTATTTTATTTAAACTATATTCAATAATATTTTTTTGGATAACTACATAAGGTAGAGTTATTTTTAAAAATAGATAGTTTGCTTGTTCTTTTGATTTTATAATAATCATTTTATTTTTTTGATCTGATTTTAAACATGATTTAATTGAGAAGTTTAATAAATATTCAAATAATTGAAATTGTATTTGTAAATCTAAATGGTTTAAAGGTGTTTCAACGGTTGTTTTAATATCAATGTTATTTTCAATTAGTGTATTTAAATGACTATTGATAACATAGTTTAAAACAAGAGATTGACTATAAATTGCATTAAATTCTTTGTAGGTCGTTTGTGTTAACTGATTTAATATTTCTTTGGCATCTTCATAATTTTGGTCATTAAATTGAATATTAAGTTGATTACATGTATGTAATAAATCATGTAAGAATTTAAAATTATAATCATAATGTTGTTGCAATAATTCATATTTTGAATTAAATAATTCTTTTTGTTTTTTTAAAGAAAGATAGTTGGTTGCAAGCAATGTGATAATAAATAATAGTAAATTTAACAAAGGAATACTGAGTAAATCAAATAAAGCTGTTGTGCTATGATTAGATAAAAGATAGCTATAATCAATATCCCCAAACCAAATAATTGTTAGAATAGGAAATATAAAAATAAATTTAATATATTTCAAGGTACTTATACTTTTTAAATGTTTTAGAATATAAATATAAACGCCTATAAAAAGCAAGATGAATACGATGATAAAAATAATTTCATATATAAAAAATGTTTGAATATGAAAAATAAGCAATTCTAATAAAACTTGAATAATATAAAAAGGAATAATAATGAGTGCTTTTTGAATAAGTAATCCTTTATATAATAGAAAACAAACAGTAAAATATAAAAATAAAATAAATAGATATTTAAATTCAACGGTTATAAAAATTAATGGTATAAAAAATAAAACTAAAATAAGCAAGGATTTTATTTTGTTGTATTTTGATGATAAAAAAGAATTTGCAAGATAAGCTAATAAAAGAAATGAAATGATATTATAAAGAATAATCATAACGTATCCTGTAATAAATCAATATATTTTGTTTCAAATTCTTTTTTATAATGCCTAGATAAAGGAATCATTTCACCATTAGTTAGTTCTATATCTTTTTTATAAAGAGCATTGACATATTTTAAATTAACTAAAAAAGCTTTATAGGGATAAGCAAAATTATAAATATTAAACTGATCATACCAGTATTTTAAAGTACAATTTGTCATTATTATTTCACCATTTAATTTATGAATCATAGATTTACGATCAATAAATTCAATATAAAGAATATCTTTGATATAAATTTTAGAATCACAGACTTTTTTATCAAAGAAATAGTTATTGCCTTTAATATAATTTTTAATAACAGTGTTCATTTCTAAATCAAATTCTTGTTGATGAATAGGTTTAATAAAATAACGTTCAGCTTGTATTTTATAGCCATCAATAGCATATTTAGAATAATTAGTGGTAATGATAATACGACAATGATGTTTTACTTTTTGAAGCTCTAGACCAAGGTCAATACCATTTTCTTGATCAAGTTCAATATCTAAAAATAGAAAATCATAACAATCAATATCATTTAATAATTCTTCTTTGTTTTGACAAGTTTTTATTTGATAAGAAATATTCTTATTTTCAAAGAATGTCTTTAGGCAATTTGTTAAATGTTTTATATCATTTTTATTATCATCAAATATAAGTATTTTCATTTATTTACTTTCCTTTCACTTTGTTATTTTATCAAATAATAGGGTAGTTTACTATAATGAAGGGTTCAACTATGAATTTAAGGAAAATATTATTATGAAAATGAAATAAAATGTTTTGCTTATAGTGGTTTACATAGATTATTTTTATGCAAAAAAACAGGTAATTTTAATAATTACCAAAGAGAAAGGAAACTGTTGCCGCAGTTTCCTTTCTCTTCGTGATCTTTCAATGTTGCAAAAGTCAATATAAAAATGTAGGTTTTGGACTAAATAATTTTGTAGGTTT
>CAVESC010000119.1:0-8456 GCA_963618275.1 Bacteroidaceae bacterium | reverse complement strand
TTTCCAACATATTTATTTGGTCTTTTTCCTACATTTTTATTTTATCCTTTACATTGGGTATTATGTTAAAAAAATTTCTATGAAAAATAAAACAATTCTAGTAGAAAGGAATCAAGAAAATGAGATATAAAATATCAAAATATATATTAACTTTTTTATGTTTATTTATTGGTATAGGAGCTGTTTATGGAGGCATATGTATGTTACTTGATCCAACAGGTAAACTTCTACAAATGGATTCAATGCTTCCTTATTTTCAAGTATTACCTTTAAGTAAATATTTATTTCAAGATTATATTTTTTCTGGTATAGCTTTATTGATTGTTAATGGGATAACAAATTTGATAGCAGTTTATTTTCTTATTAAAAATGAAGAATTAGGCATAAAACTAGGAATGGTTTTTTGGTGTTACATTAATGCTTTGGATTTGTATTCAATTTATTATTTTCCCTCTTAATTTTCTTTCAACAATCTTTTTTATTTTTGGATTATTACAATTAATAATAGGATATACCACATATGTTTTTTATCAACAAATTCATTTTGAGTTTAATAAAAATGATTATCCTGATATTGATAAAGATTCAAATTGTTTAGTTGTTTATTTTTCAAGAATGGGTTACACAAAAAAGATAGCATATCAAAAAGCAAATGAATTAAAAGCTGATATTATTGAAATAAAAACAAAAGAAAGAACAGCAAATACAGCAGGATTTTGGTGGTGTGGTAGATTTGGAATGCATCATTGGCCAATGCCTATAAATTCAATTAATAAAAATATACAAGAATATGCAAAAATTATCATTGTTTCACCGATATGGGTCTTTTCAATAACTGCTCCTATTCGAGAATTTTGTATACGTTATAAAGATGATATTAAGTGCACAGAATATATTTTAACTCATCATATGAAAAGTGATTTTATAAATGTAGCAAATGAAATGGATCAACTTTTAAATATCAAAAGAGATAAATTAACTTCTATTTGTATACGTTTAGGGAAAGTAAAAAGTAAACATTTATTTGAATAAAATATTGATGATCTCTTAGTTTATTTAATTAAGAGATTTTTATTTTCACAAGTTATGCACATTATGCACATTTTATTCACATCAAAATTAAAATATAAAATTTTGTTATAACTCTTGACCTAAAGTTAACTTTAGGTATTAAACTGTTGACTGTAATAAGGGGGATGTAAAAATGTATAATAAAAATTTAAAATTAAATAATGGTATTGAAGTACCACAATTAGGACTTGGAACTTGGTTTATTGATGATAAACAAGTTGCTTCAACAATTAAAGAAGCTGTAAATCTAGGATATCGCCATTTTGATACAGCTCAAGCTTATGGTAATGAAAAAGGTGTAGGTGAAGGAATTCGTACTTGTGGTGTTGCTCGAGAAGATTTATTTGTGGTAAGTAAAGTTGCTGCAGAACATAAAACATATCAAGCAGCTAAAGAAAGCATTGATCAAACTCTTGAAACAATGGGACTTGATTATTTAGATATGATGATTATTCATAGTCCGCAACCTTGGGATAAAGTCAATCAAAGTGATGATCGCTATGTAGAAGGAAATAGAGCTGCTTGGAAAGCTTTAGAAGATGCTTATAAAGAAGGTAAGTTAAAAGCAATTGGTGTTTCTAATTTTAAAAAAGAAGATATTGAAAGTTTGTTAGAAGTTTGTGAAATCAAACCAATGGTCAATCAAATTTTACTTCATATTAGTAATACACCTTTAGATTTAATTAAATATTGTAATGAACAAGATATTGTTGTAGAAGCTTATTCTCCAATTGGACATGGTGAAATCTTAAATCAACCTGCAATTAAAGAAATGGCTGATAAATATCATGTTTCAGTAGCACAATTATGTATTCGTTATACTTTACAATTAGGAGCAATTTCATTACCAAAAACAGCAAATCCTAATCATTTAAAAACAAATAGCGATGTTGATTTTGTTATTAGTGATGAAGATATGGAAACTTTAAAACATTTTAAACAAATTGAAAGCTATGGTAAAAGTAGTGGCTTTCCAGTATATGGAGGTAAATTATAAAATGAAGAAACCATATATTATTTGTCACATGATGACATCGGTAGATGGGCGTATTGATTGTGCCATGACAGAACAACTTCCAGGTGTTGAAGATTATTATCAAACTAAATGTTCCTACTACAGTAAGCGGTCGTGTAACAGCTGAATTAGAAATGGCAGAAGGAATTTTTGAGGGTAAAGATTTTGAAGAATATGGCAAGACAGGGTATTCGAAAAAATGTGATGCCAAAGGATATGAAATTATTTTAGATACAAAGGGAAAACTTTTATGGTCTTATGTAGAAAATACAAATAAACCTTATTTAATCGTTACAAGTGAAAAAGTAACTAAAGAATATCTTACTTATTTAGATCAACAAAATATTTCTTGGATTGCTTGTGGAAAAGAAAAAATAGATTTGAAAAAAGTATGTGAAATTTTAGCTGAACAGTTTTATGTAGAACGTATGGGAATTGTTGGAGGTCCAGCTATTAATACATCTTTTTTGGATGATGGATTACTTGACGAAATTAGTATATTGATTGGTGCAGGTATTGATGGTAGAAAAGAATTTCCATCAGTTTTTGATGGTTTGGAAAATAATCATTCTCTTATTCATCTTAAATTATTAGATGTAAAAAGATTTAAAAGTGATGCTATATGGCTTCGCTATAAAGTTTAAATAAAAAAAGCTGAATGAAATGAATCAATCATTTCATAACAGCTTTTTTTTGTATTTTAGTTCATATAAGATCCACCATTTACATCAATTCCTTGACCAGTGATATATTTAGATGCATCACTTGCTAAAAAGGCGATGACATCAGCTACATCATCTGTTTCACCTAAACGTCCAAGAGGAATACCAGCTGCACTATAGTCTGTGTTAGCTGTCATATTTGTATTAATAACGCTAGGACAAACAGCATTAACATTAATATTATAAGTTCCTAAAACTTTAGCATAGCTTTTTGTAGCAGATAAAAGACCACCTTTACTTGCAGCATAGCTTACAGAAGAAGCAATACCACCAATTCTAGCAGCTACAGATGAAATATTAATAATTTTTCCATATTTTTGTTTTTTCATTATCTTAATAGCTTCTCTTACACATAAATGTGCACCTCTTAAATTAATATTCATACACCAATCCCATTTATCAGCATCTAAATCTTCAATAGGTGTTGTTGGACAAACACCAGCACCATTAATTAAAATATGAACAGTAGGCATTTTTTCTAAAGCAAATTCAAATAAATGTTCAATATCTTGAGGAATAGAAACGTCAACTTTACATGGGTAACAATGACATCCTGTTTCTTCTTCTAATTTTTGAGCACTCTTTGTAGCTTGTTCAATATTTAAATCCGCTAAAACAACACCAGCCAATCCTTTTTTAGCAAGTGTTCTAGCTGCTTCATAACTGATTCCACCAGCTCCTCCAGTAACAACAGCATATTTTCCTTCAAATTCTTTATTCATAAACATAATCCTCCTTATCTTTATTATAAAAATAAAGAATAGATAAATCTAATAGATATTAGAGAGGATATTTATAGATAATATTTATAAAATAATTATTTATTTAAAATAAGAACTGCTTTTAAAGAGTTTATAAATTCGATTTGAACATCATCAATTTGATGCAAACACCATTGAATACCACATCCAAAACATAGATGTTCTAAAACATTATAAATAATTTGAGGAGAAGCAGGATTAAGAATTTCATGAGACTCTTGACTTTTAGAAATTAGTTCTATAACGATTTCTTTTAAATCATCGATTTCATTGAATGTACCTTTGTTTTCTTTTAAATTAGAAATATATAGTTGACAATAAAGTTCTTGTTTAAATTGAAGCATGTGTTGAATAATCAAATCAAAAGCATCTATAATTTGCTGTATATAGTTTTGATGAGTTTGAGCGTTTCTTTTTAATTCATCAATACGGTCATTAATATCATCAAAGAAATAAGAAAGTAATTCTTCTTTTGAATTAATATAACGATAAAAAGTTGTTTTAGTAATAGAACAGGCTTTGCATATATCGTTTACTGTTGTTTCCTCATAGCCGTTTTTCATAAATAATTGATATGAAGTATTAATTATTGTATTTTTTAAGTCTTTATACATTTTCATCACCATTAATACTATACCATAGATGCTAATAAAAAAGATTGTGAAAAAATAAACATTGACAATAAAGGGGTTACATAATAAAATGTTACCGAGGTAACAAAAAAAGGAAAGAGGTTATAATTATGAGTTATGAAAAGTTATTTACACCATTTAAAATAGGTAAAATGGAAGTAAAAAACAGATTGGTGATGTCACCAATGGGGACAAATAGTGCTTTGGCTAATGGACGTAAAACTGACAATGAAATTGATTATTTTATTGAAAGAGCAAAAGGTGGAGTTGGTATGATTATTATGGGTTGCCAACCACTTAATGAAAAAATTGCCCAAGGTTCGATGGAAGGATACATGGACAGTTTTACTGTTTTACCATCACTTACAAGCGTATGCGATGGTGTACATAGATACGGTGCTAAAATAGTTTGTCAATTAACACCAGGTACAGGTAGAAACGCTTTTCCAGATACATTGGGTAATCCGCCAATGTCAGCATCAGAAATTCCATCAGCATTTGATCCGAATTTAATGTGTCATGCATTAACTAAAGATGAAATTGCACAAATTATGGAAGATTTCAAATTTGCTGCTGGTGTAGCGATGGATGCAGGCTATGATGCAATTGAAATTCATGCGCATGCAGGATATTTAATTGATCAATTCTTATCTCCAGTATGGAATAAAAGAACGGATGAATATGGGGGATCTCCTGAAAAAAATACACGCTTTGCTAAAGATATCTATCATGCAATTCGTGAAGTAGTAGGACCTGATGTACCAATTTTATTTAGAATTTCATTAGATCATCGATTCAATGGTGGAAGAAATCTTGAATATAGTATGAAGATTTTGAAGGAATTAGAAAAAGAAGGTATTGATGCCTTTGATATTGATGCTGGATGTTATGAAACATTAGATTATATTTTCCCACCAGCATATTTAGGGGAATCATGTATGTCCTATGTATGCAAAGATGCTAGAAAAGTTGTTGATGTACCACTTATTAATGCGGGTTCACATAATCCTGATAGCGCATTAGAACTTATTGAAAGTGGTAATGTTGACTTTGTATCATTTGGTAGAGCACTTATAGCTGATCCAATGATGCCAAAAAAATTAATGAAAGGACATCGTGAAGATGTAAGACCATGTTTAAGATGTAATGAATACTGTATTGGTCGTATTTGGAATAATCATACAAAATTAGGATGTGCTGTTAATCCTCAAGCAATGGAAGAAGTCAGATTTAAAATTGAAAAAGCGGAAGAACCACTTAACGTTGTTGTGATTGGAGCTGGTCCAGGAGGAATGGAAGCAGCCAGAGTTGCAGCTTTAGAAGGACATCATGTAACCCTTTTTGAAAAAGAAGATCATTTAGGAGGTACAATGGGAGATATTTGTACGGCTAATTTTAAATCAAATATTAAAAAGCTTACAGAATGGTATAAAGTTCAATTAGAAAAATTGCCAGTAGAAATTCATTTGAATACAACAATTAAAGGTGATGAAAATATATTGAAGACATGTGATCAAATTATTGTTTCCACAGGAGCAACACCATTTACTCCTAATATACCTGGTATTAATGGAAATAATGTTGTAAATATTGTAGCTGCACATAGAGATGAATCGCTTATTAAAGGAAATAAAATTGTCATTTGTGGTGGAGGTGCTTCTGGATTAGATGGAGCAATCGAAATGGCTGAAGAAATGCACAAAGATGTTACTGTTGTAGAAATGCTTCCAGAAATGGGAAAAGATGTTTTCTTTATTAATAAGATTTCTTTATTTAATAAATTAGCTGAAAATAATGTTCATCTAATGACAAATACTAAAGTTATTGCTATTGATGAAACTGGTTTAACAGTTGAAGAAAATGGTAAAGAAAAACATTTAGTTGCTGATACAGTCATTTCAGCGTTTGGTATGCGACCAAATACTGCACTAGCAGATAGTTTAAAAGAAAAATATCCAATGAAAACAAGAGCAATTGGTGATTGTTATAAGCTAGGAAAAATAGGAGAAGCTGTTAGAGAAGGTTTCTATGCTGCAAGTAGCTTAGATTAATTATTTAAACAATGTTTAGGAGAATCTAAACATTGTTTTTTTATATGAATTTATTATATAATGAATCCCAAAAAGGAAGTGTCAAAATGGAAAAAGAAAATATATATGCTAAAAGAATAGATCAAGTACAAATGTCATCTATTCGTATTGTTATGGAAAAAGTTGAAAAATTAAAAAGACAAGGGAAAAGTGTTATATCATTATGCGCAGGGGAACCTGATTTTAATACACCAGAAGGAATCAAAAAAGCAACAATTGAAGCATTAAATGATAATCAAACACATTATAGTTCTAATAGAGGCTATTTAGGATTAAGACAAAAAGTAGCTCAATTATTAAAGGAACAAACAACAGTTGATTATGATAGTGATCAAGAAATCATTATGACTTGTGGTTGTAGTGAAGCTATTAATAATACATGTCTTGCATTTATTGAACCAGGAGATGAAGTTATTATATTTACTCCAGCTTTTGTTTCTTATCAAAATACGGTTTTATTATGTGAGGGAATTCCAGTAGAAATTCCGTTAAAAGCAAGTAATGGATTTCAAATTGATATTGAAGAATTGAAATCAAAAATTACAAATAAAACAAAAATGATGATTATTAATAATCCTAGTAATCCAACAGGAGCTGTTTATCAAAAAGAAACATTAGAAAAGCTATGTCAAATAGCTCGAGAAAACAATATTTTAATATTAGCTGATGAAATTTATAATCAACTTGATTATGAAAATCAATATGTTTCTATTGCTTCATTTGAAAACATGAAAGATTATACAATTATTGTTAATGGTTTTTCAAAAGCATATGCGATGACTGGTTGGAGAATGGGATATATTGCTGCAAGTAAAGAACATATTGATCATATTTTAAAAGTACATCAATATACAACGACTTCACAAATGACGTTTGCTCAAATAGGGATGGCTAAAGCAATAGACCAAGAAGATGTAAAAAAAGAAGTTCAACATATGATCCAAACATTCCATGAAAGAAGAGCGTTTATTATGGAACAATTGGATCAATGTAACATGCTTTCTTATGTAAAACCTCATGGAGCATTTTATATAATGGTCGATGTTTCTAAAACAGGTCTTAATGGTCAAGAATTTGCGGATAAATTGCTAGAGTATGGTGTAGCTGTTGTTCCTGCAAATGGTTTTGGAAAAGGTTTAAATAATTTTGTTAGAATTTCATTTGCTTCATCTAAAGAAAACATCGAAGAAGCTTTTGTAAGAATTAGAAATTTATTATTAGATTTAAATAAATAAAAGTAGAAGATTATAGATTATTTTATCTATAGTCTTTTTCTATCTGTTGATTTTTAAATTTTAAAGGAGACAAATTGTATTTTTTTCTAAAGGCTTTTGAAAAATAATTAGGATCTTCAAAACCACAGGAATAGGCTATTTCTTTAATGTTTAATTCACTACTTATAAGGAATTCTGCTGCTTTTTTTAAACGATAATCTAAAAGATATTGATGAATTGTTGTATTGTATTTTGATTTAAAATGATTAAGTAAGGTTCCACGACTACAGAAAAAATAAGAACATAACTCTTCGATTGTAATTTGTTTATTATAATTTGAAATGATATATTGTTTGATTTCTTGAGCAAGATTATCATGTTTTGCTTGTAGACGATTTGTAAGAGAAATATATTTTGCACAAATATCACAAATTTGAGCAAATGCATAGATTTGATCTTCATTTAAAATAGTGATTTTTGTTACGAGTTGTTTTAAAAAATGATCATCTGTAAAATAATCTTTTGATTTTTCAATAATTTTTGAATAATTTTGATAAGTTCCTATTACTGCTTGTCCCATCATTAAATATCCAGTTAAACTGCCATAAGAATAGAGTGGCATAATGGCTTCATTTAAACCAAAATGACATTTATAAATATAAAGTTTACCTGTTTTTTTAACATGTTCCATTGCTTTATAATCGCAATCTAAACAATGTTGTAAGGCATTTGAATTTTTTTCTATTTCATGGCAAAATTTTGATTTTTTATGGGGATATGAAGCTAATAAATTTTGATTTAAATCAAAAATTGACATATTAAGCCCAGAAATTAAATATAAATCTTTTAACATATTTTCTAATTCATTCATAAATATCTCCTGTTATTGTATGCATTTATTTAATATAATTCTATAATTTATTTATTTTTTTAAATTCAACTAGAGATCTA
>CAVESC010000118.1:0-8499 GCA_963618275.1 Bacteroidaceae bacterium | reverse complement strand
AAGGCAAATGTTATTTAATGAATAACACACATTTCGTCTAACATAGCCTAAAAAAAGGAGCTTATATGAAATTACATTATCAAGGAAAATACAATTTAGATCCTGAATCATTACCTAAAAGGAAGCATCAACCAAATGCTGTAAAATTCAAAGAAGTCGATTCTTCAAAAGAACTTGCAGTTATTGCTAATACAATAGGACTTGTATTAATGGTTATTTTATTTATTCCTGTTTTTTTAGTATATAAAAATGATTTACTGCTTTATTTTGATGATATGATGTTAGGAGCAATTTTTCCAATTTTAACAATCTTACCTCATGAGCTTTTGCACGCTCTTTGTTTTAAAGAGGATGTTTATCTTTATACAAATTTTAAACAAGGAATGGCTTTTGTGGTAGGAAGTGAAACAATGAGTAAAAAAAGATTTATTTTTATGTCACTTTTACCAAATTTAGTTTTTGGTTTTCTACCTTACTGTTTATCTTTTTTAGGTCCTAAATATTTGATATTTGCTTTATGGGGAATTATTTCTATAGGGATGGGTGCAGGTGATTATTATAATGTTTTTAATGCACTTACACAAATGCCTAAAGGGGCTAGAACTTATTTATATCAGATGAATTCTTATTGGTATATACCTGAAAATAAATAAAAATAATTTTCAAAAAATAAGATTACTTTTATTTTTATTGTAACTTTTTTTCATAAAAAATTGAAAGAAAAAATATTTTTTAAGTGGATGTGCTTACATTGATTTTACGCATTGTTATCTTAAAAAAATAGGTTTATACTAAAGGATGAAGAGAGTAAAGGAAGGCAAGAATTATGAACAAGAACGAGATTATGTCAAAAACAAAAATTGTATGTACTATTGGACCAGCTTCAGAAAGTAAAGAAATGCTTACTAAATTAGTTAAAGCTGGAATGAATGTCATGAGATTAAATTTCTCTCATGGAACACATGAAGAACATGAAGAAAAAATTAAAACTTTATTAGAAATTAATAAAGAATTATCAACAAATGTTGCTATTTTATTAGATACAAAAGGACCTGAAATTAGAACAGGTGATTTTGTTGGAGGAAAAACAACATTTAAAAAAGGACAAACTTCAACTATCTGTGTAGAAGATATTGAAGGAACAAGTGAAAGATTTACAATCACTTATAAAGACTTATATAAAGATGTTAAACCAGGTGGTTTCATCTTAGTAAATGATGGTCAAGTAGAATTATTAGTTGATCATATTGAAGGAACAGATATTGTTTGTGTAGCTGCAAATGATGGAGAAGTAAAAAATAAACGTGGAATCAATGTTCCAGGAATTAAATTAGGATTTGATTATTTATCACCTAAAGATATTTCAGATTTAACATTTGGTGCCAATCAACCTTTTGATTATGTCGCTGCTTCATTCTGTCGTAGAGCACAAGATATTATTGATATTAAAAAATTATTAATTGAAAATGGTAGAAATGATATTCAAATTTTAGCTAAGATTGAAAATCAAGAAGGTGTTGAAAACGTTGATGAAATTCTTGATATTGCTGATGGTATCATGGTTGCTCGTGGTGACTTAGGTGTAGAAGTTCCTGCTGAAGATGTACCACTTATTCAAAAATCAATTATTAAAAAATGTAAACAACGTGGTAAAATTGTTATTACTGCTACACAAATGTTAGAAAGTATGCAACAAAATCCAAGACCAACACGTGCTGAAGTATCTGACGTTGCTAATGCAATCTATGATGGTACTGATGCAATCATGTTATCTGGTGAATCTGCAAGTGGATTATATCCTCAAGAAGCAGTCTTAATGATGTCAAAAATCGCTCATAAAATTGAATCTAGCTTAGATTATCAAAGCTTACAAAGACAAGCAATTCGTACAGCTCCAGATGATACAAGCGAAGCTATTTGTATGTCAGTTGCAGAAATTGCTTATAAATTTAATGTAGCAGCAATCATTGCCTTTACAGAATCTGGATTTACAGCTCGTAAAATGGCTCGTTATCGTACAAAATCTCGTATTATTGCTGCAACACCATCTATTAAAACTGTTAAAGCTTTAGCTTTAAACTGGGGTGTTAAAGCAGTACCATGTAAACAATTAAATTCACGTATTTCAATGATTGACTATGCAAGTATTATTGCTAGAGAAAATGGTGTAAAACCTGGTCAAAAAATCATTGTTACTGGTGGAACACCTGGTGTTAAAGGTGCAACAAGCTATTTAGAACTTGTAGAAGTTAAATAATATTAGAAAGGCACTCCAAGGAGTGTTTTTCTTTTATAATTCATAAAGATGAAATAAATAGGTTATACTATATAATAGCAAAATTATAAATAGAAAGAGAGATTTTATATGTGTACAGCAGCAACTTATCAAACAAAAGATTTTTATATGGGTAGAACTTTAGACTATGAATTTTCTTATGGTGAAAAGGTAGCAATTATGCCAAGAAACTATCCATTACAATATAGACATGGACAAAAAAATATTGAACATTATGCGATGATTGGTATGGCTCATGTATTAGAAGAATATCCACTATATTATGATGCCGTTAACGAAAAAGGTTTAGGAATGGCAGGATTAAATTTTGTGGGAAATGCCTATTATCATGATGTTAAAGAGGGTGCAGTCAATGTTGCTCAATATGAATTTATTCCATGGGTTTTAAGTCAATGTGCAACGCTTAACGAAGCAAAAAAACTTATTCAAACAATCAATTTAGTGAAAACACCTTATAATGAACATTTACCAGCTGCTTCATTACATTGGATCATTGCAGATCAAAGTGGAGCGATTACTGTTGAATCTGTAGAAGAGGGATTAAAAATTTATGAAAACCCAGTAGGTGTTCTTACAAATAATCCATCATTTGATAAACAATTATTTAATTTAAATAACTATATGTCTTTATCACCAAAACAACCTCAAAATGACTTTTCTAAACAATTAGATTTAAAATCATATTCTAGAGGGATGGGTGCTCTTGGTTTACCTGGAGATTTATCTTCAATGTCACGTTTTGTAAGAGTTGCCTTTACTAAAATGAACGCACAATCAAAAGATAATGAAAGGGACAGCGTTAATCAATTTTTTCATATTTTAGGTTCTGTAGAACAACAAAGAGGATGTTGTGAAGTTGATGATGGTAAATATGAAATAACAATTTATACTTCATGTTGGAATAGTCAAAAAGGAATCTATTATTACACGACTTATAATAGAAGACAAATTACTGCCGTTAATATGCATAAAGTAAATTTGGATGGACAACATCTTATTAGTTATTCAATGCTAGATGATGAAGAATTTTATGAACAAAATTAAGTGTTTTTAAGATAGCGAAAGCTATCTTTTTTTTGCTTTTCAATGTGATTAAAATCACATGATTTTCATATATTTCAAAGAAAACAAGTTAATTTTTTAACTTGTTGTAAACGCTTTCAATTTGAAAATAATAGGACTAAAATAATGGTAAAGGGGATGGAAGTTATGAGTTTAAAATCATTTATTGGAGGTATACATCCAAAAGATCAAAAACAATATACAAAAGATTTACCCATTATTAAAATAAATGCAAGCGATGAAGTGGTATTTCCTTTAAAACAACATATTGGTGCACCTTGTCAACCAATTGTTAAAGTAAAAGATGAAATAAAAGTAGGACAAGTCATTGCTTGTAGTGATGCTTTTGTATCAAGTCCGATTATTTCTTCAGTTTCAGGCGTAGTCAAAAAAATTGAAGAAAGAATGGATGCTAGTGGGAAAATGCAAGAGTCGATTGTTATTGATAATGATGGATTATATCAAAAAATTGAAAATCAAGCAGAGAATCATGAATTAACTTACAAAGAAAAACTTGAAAAGATTAAAGCAGCAGGAATTGTTGGTTTAGGTGGTGCAGGATTTCCTACACATGTAAAACTATCTGTTAAAAATCCAAGTCAGGTTCAATATTATATTGTTAATGGGGCTGAATGTGAATCCTATCTTACAAGTGATTATCGTTTAATGCTTGAAAAACCAGATGAATTAATAGCTGGAATTCATATTCTATTAGAAATGTTTCCTAAAGCTCTTTGTTATATTGCTATTGAAGATAATAAAGAAGAAGCAATTCATCTTTTAAAAGAAAAATGTAAAGATGAAAAAAGAATAGAAGTTAAGCAGTTAAAAACAAAATATCCTCAAGGTGGAGAAAGAATGCTTGTTAAAGTCTTAACTGGAAAAACATTAAATTCTAAGATGCTTCCTCTAGATGTAGGATGTATTGTTGATAATGTAGCAACAGTGATTGCTATTAATCAAGCGGTTCGTTATAACCAACCATTAATTTCTAAAGTAATGACTATTTCTGGTGATGGGATCACACCAAATAATATTGAAGTCCCTATAGGAACAAGCTTTAAATGGATCGTTGAACAATTAGGTGGTTTTAAAGATGAAGTTCAAAAGCTTATTTGTGGCGGACCGATGATGGGAAGTGCGCTTATTAATTTAGATATACCTGTAACTAAGACATCAAGTTCTTTACTTGCACTTGTACAAGATGAAGTTTCACTTTACGAACCTTCTGCATGTATTCGTTGTGGTCGATGTAAAGACGTGTGTCCTAGTTTGTTAGTTCCACAAAAACTTTATCAAATAGCAACAAAAAATGATACAGAGGCCTTTGTTTTAAATGGCGGAATGGAATGTATAGAATGTGGATGTTGTAGTTATACATGTCCAGCAAAAAGAAATATGACACAAGCATTTAAGAAGATGAAATATTTAGTCTCTGTTAATAAAAGAAAGTAGGTGTTATTCATGAATCAATTATTACATGTTTCTTCCTCACCTCATATTAAAGATCGTGTGACAACATCTTCAATTATGTTAGATGTCATTATCGCTTTAATACCGACAACTTTATTTGGAATTATTCAATTTAAAATAAATGCTTTATTAATTATTATTACAACGATTGCTACATGTGTTTTAGCAGAGTATTTATATGAACGTTTTATGAAAAAAACAATTACCATCAAAGATTTATCAGCAGTGGTAACGGGACTCATTCTTGCTTTAAATTTACCAGCAACAGTTCCTTTATGGATTCCTGTTATTGGGGGGATTTTTGCAATTATTGTTGTTAAACAATTTTATGGAGGATTAGGACAAAATTTTATGAATCCAGCTTTAGCAGCAAGATGTTTTTTATTAATTTCATTTACTGGAAGAATGACAAACTTTGTTTTTGATGGTATGACTTCATCTACACCGTTAGCTATTTTAAAAAATGGTGAAAGTTTTGAATTAATAAGGATGTTTATTGGAAATACAGCAGGAACAATTGGTGAAACTTCAGCAATTGCACTTCTTATAGGAGCCATGTATTTAATTATTAAAGGGATTATTAAAGTAACCATTCCTTTAACTTATCTTTTAACATTTTCTATTTTTACATTGGTTTTATCACCATGTCCTTTTGATATTTATTATTTAGCTTGCCAGTTATGTGGTGGAGGTTTAATTTTTGGTGCTTTTTTCATGGCAACTGATTATGTAACAAGTCCAATGGATCAAAAAGGACAAATTATTTATGGTATTTTATTAGGTATATTGACAGGATTGTTCCGCTTTTTTGGAACAAGTGCAGAAGGGGTTTCTTATGCTATTATTATTTCTAATTTATTAGTACCTTTAATTGATAAACTCACATTAAAAGGTGGTGTTGTCAAATGAAAAAGATAATAAAAGATATTTTAATTTTATGTATTATAACAATTATTTGTGGAGGGCTTCTTGGTTATGTTTATCAAATAACAAAAGCGCCTATTCAACATCAATTACAACAAAGTAAACAAGATGCTTACTTAAAAGTAATGAAAGAAGCTACTTCTTTTAAAGCTTATAAAGAAAATGATCTTAAACAATTGTCTAAAAAACTTAAAGGAGACTATGGTAAAAATGGTCTTGAAATAGAAAATGCTTTAAAAGCTTACCATCAAAAACAAACTATTGGTTATGTTATTCAAGTAATTGATCATGATGGTTTTGGTGGAGATATTGAAATTATTGTTGGAATTAATCAACAAAAGGAAGTTACAGGCGTTGAGATTTTATCAATTGATGAAACTGTAGGACTTGGAATGAATGCGAAAAATGAAGAATTTAGAAATCAATATGTAGGTAAAAAAGTAGATCATTTCCAAGTTGTTAAAAATGGTAAACAAAATGATGATGAAGTGGATTCTTTATCAGGTGCAACAATTACTTCTAAAGCAATGACAAATGGTATTAATGGAGCCTTAGATTTTTATGATTTATTGAAAGGAAGATGAAAATATGAAGAAATATTTAAAACCTTTATATAATGGAATCATTAAAGAAAATCCTACATTTGTATTAATGCTTGGTATGTGTCCAACTCTTGCAGTTACTACCTCAGCAATTAATGGTATGGGAATGGGACTTACAACAATGGCTGTTTTAATTATGTCGAATTTTGTCATTTCAGCACTTAGAAATATTATTCCTAACCGTATGCGTATTCCTGCTTATATTGTTATCGTAGCTTCACTTGTCACGGTTGTACAATTATTATTGCAAGGATATATTCCATCTTTATATGATACACTTGGTATTTATATTCCGTTGATTGTTGTTAATTGTATTATTTTAGGAAGAGCAGAAGCTTTTGCATCTAAAAATAATCCATTACTATCAATTATGGATGGACTTGGAATGGGTTTAGGCTTTACATTAGCTTTAACTTGTATTGGTTTAGTAAGAGAAATATTAGGAGCAGGAACATTTTTTTCAATGACTTTACCGATTTCATTTGAACCAATAACAATTTTTGTCATGGCACCAGGTGCATTCTTTATACTTGCTTTATTAACAGCTATTCAAAATAAATTAAAACTTCCTAGTGCGACAAATATTCCTCAATCATCTTTAAAATGTGGAGGAGATTGTATGCATTGTCATGGTAGTCAATGTCAAATAAATAAATCTTTGTTAAAGGAGGATCCTGAAAAATGAAAACACTCATTTTAACACTGATTAGTGTTTCTTTAGTTAATAATGTTGTTTTATCGCAATTTTTAGGTTTATGTCCATTTTTAGGGGTTTCTAAACAAACAAAAACAGCTATGTCTATGGGAGGAGCAGTCATCTTTGTTATTACAATTGCTTCAGCTGTCACGAATTTATTATATCGTTTACTTGTTTTATTACATGTTGAATATTTGGAAACAGTTGCTTTTATTTTAATTATTGCGGCGCTTGTTCAATTTGTAGAACTCTTTTTAAAAAAATATTTACCACCTTTATATAATTCTTTAGGTGTTTATTTACCTCTTATTACAACCAATTGTGCAGTTTTAGGAGTTGCTTTAACAAATGTACAAAATAATTATGATTTTATAACAAGTGTCGTTGCAGGCTTTGGAACAGCTTTAGGATTTACCATTTCAATTACAATTTTAGCAGGAATAAGAGAAAGAATTGCTGATAATGATATTCCTCATGTTCTTCAAGGATCACCAATTGTTTTAATTACAGCAGGTTTGATGGCCATTGCTTTTATTGGCTTTTCAGGTTTGATTTAAGGAGGAATACTATGAATACAGTTATTATCGCAATTATTGTTGTTGGAAGTATAGGATTGTTTATTGGAATTTTCCTTTCACTTGCTAGTGTTAAATTTAAAGTAGAAGTCAATGAAGATGAAGAAAAAATAAGAGCTGTTTTACCGGGAAATAACTGTGGAGCTTGTGGTTATCCTGGCTGTGATGGTCTTGCTTGTGCGATTGCTAAAAAAGAAGCACCTATTAATCAATGTCCTGTTGGAGGAATAGAAGTTGCTCAAAAAATAGGAGAAATCTTACATTTAGAAGTGACAGATCATGTTCATTTGGTTGCTTATGTTAAATGCAAAGGAACATGTGATAAAATAAAGACGCAATATCAATATGATGGCATTCATGATTGTTTAAGTGCAGCTATTATACCTGGAAGTGGGGATAAGAAATGCCGCTTTGGATGTGTTGGTTATGGTAGTTGTGTTAAAGCATGTGCTTTTGATGCTATTCATGTTATTGATGGTGTTGCTCAAGTTGATCAAGATAAATGTAAATCGTGTCAAAAATGTATGGATGCTTGTCCACAACATCTTATTGAAATGGTTCCTTATGATGCGACTTACCATGTAAGATGTAATAGTCATGATAAAGGCCCAATTGTCAATGCAGGTTGTCAAGTAGGCTGTTTAGGATGCAGGATGTGTACAAAAGTTTGTCCTGTAAATGCGATTACTGTGGATGATTTTCTAGCACATATCGATTATTCAAAATGTATTCATTGTGGAAAATGTAAAGAAAAATGTCCACGAAAGATTATTGAATAACAAAATAAGTTTTTTTACTTATTTTGTTATTTTTTTAAAGAAAAAATGATTTTTGTTGTCTATATAAATAATGAAGGGAGAAACTATGGAA
>CAVESC010000117.1:0-8729 GCA_963618275.1 Bacteroidaceae bacterium | reverse complement strand
TAATGATAAAACTTTTTGAATTCATAGTAAAGGCAACCTTGTCTAACATAGCCTTTTTATCGATGTTTTTTCTTTGAATCTTTTTTGAGGGCTTTTGATGATTCATTCTATATAATGTGTTTTTGATATGAATAAAGCTGTTTTTTTAAACGAATCCTTATATTCTTTTATACCTAATTTATTCATTGCAATATCATGTTGCTCTTATCTCTTATATATTTTGCGACCATTTGATCATTTAATCCTACTGTACTCACATAATACCCTTCTAACCAGAGACGTCTATTCCCATACTTATATTTCAAGTTTGCATGTCTATCAAAAATCATCAATGCTGATTTTCCTTTCAAATATCCCATAAATAATGCAACACTTGTCTTTGGTGGTATCATTACTAACATATGTACATGATCACTCATCAAATGTCCTTCTATTATTTCTACTCCCTTATATCGACAGAGCGTTCTCAATATTTCTCCTATATCTCTTCTTAGTTGATTATATATCACTTTTCGTCTATACTTTGGAGTGAAGACGATGTGATATTTGCACATCCACTTCGTATGTGCTAAAGAATTTGCATTTTTAGCCATTATTTAATCACCTTTCCTTTTCTTATAATGATAGCTTGAACAACTTCATTATATCGGAAAGGTGATATTTTTGTATAACTCTCTTATCGCACCACCCGCATAGCAGGTGGTTTTCTATTTCGCACATTTTATGTGCTCAACTGACTGAAGTCATCAATTCTCTTTTTATTCGAATTGTAAATAAAAAAGCCTAACATAAAGTTAGACTTTTTAGACATTATATTAATGCTTTTTATTAATTAACCAATTTTTTTGTAAACATCAACGAATTCTTGAGCTAAATCAATGCATAATAATGAAGTCATTAAATGGTCTTGAGCATGAACCATTAATAAGCTTAATGGAGCTTTTTCTCCTCTGATTTCAGCTTGAATCATTTCAGTTTGTGAATGATGTGCTTCGTTTACTGCTTCTTTAGCATTTCCTAAAGATTCTTCAGCTTTTTCGATATCTCCAGCTTTAGCATATTGAATTGCTTCGATAGCTGAACTACGTGCGCTACCAGCATTAACAATTAAGTTAATTACGATTTGTTCTTGTTGATCCATTTTTATTATCTCCTTCTATAAACAAATATTCAGACTACTTACATCTGCACTTTTATTTTATCAAAGTCATATCTATTATTCAAGCGCTTTCGCTATTTAAAGTATTATTTTAAATAAATTAATTGAATACACTTAACCTAAAAAGTTCATTGATTAGCTTAATAAAGTCATATATAAAATATTTTTGGACTACATAAATAATTAAAATTTTTAGTTAAAGTTTAATATTTTTTTATAGATTTTAATTTCAAAAAAATCATAGATACACTTTGATTAAGCATATTGATAACAAATAAGCTACATAAAAACTACGTATTTTCATACAAAAAAGTAATGATAATGAAAGATGATATGAATTTTGAGCTTTTCACTATTTAAAGATAAAAAATTCATGTCATCTATAAAAAACATCGTAATTTCTTACCACTCAAAAATTTAAAATATACAAAAAAAGATCCAAATTAATGGATCTTTTATTTCAAAATTATTATTCAATAATTTCAGAGATATTTCCAGAACCTACAGTTCTACCACCTTCACGAATTGAGAATTTAGTTCCTTGTTCAATTGCGATTGGGTGAATTAATTCAACTGTTAATTCTACAGTATCTCCAGGCATTACCATTTCAGTACCTTCTGGTAATTCGATTACACCAGTGATATCAGTAGTTCTGAAATAGAATTGTGGTCTATAGTTAGCGAAGAATGGTGTATGACGTCCACCTTCATCTTTGCTTAATACATATACTTGACCTTTGAATTTAGTATGTGGATGTACTGAACCAGGTTTAGCTAATACTTGTCCACGTTGAATTTGATCACGGTTGATACCACGTAATAATACACCAATGTTATCTCCAGATTCAGCATAATCTAATAATTTTCTGAACATTTCGATACCAGTAGCAACTGTTTTTTGAGTTTCTTTGATACCAACGATTTCTAATTCGTCATTTAAGTTTAATTGTCCACGTTCTACTCTACCTGTAGCAACAGTTCCACGTCCAGTGATTGTGAAAACGTCTTCTACTGGCATTAAGAATGGTTTATCAACATCTCTAGTTGGAGTTGGGATATAAGTATCTACAGCTTCCATTAATTCGTCGATAGCTGGAGTCCATTTTGGATCTCCTTCTAATGCTTTTAATGCTGATCCTCTGATTACTGGAGTATCATCACCTGGGAAGTCATATTCATTTAATAATTCACGAACTTCCATTTCTACTAAGTCGATTAATTCTTCGTCATCAACCATATCGCATTTATTTAAGAATACGATGATATATGGAACACCTACTTGACGAGATAATAAGATGTGTTCTCTTGTTTGTGGCATTGGTCCATCAGTAGCAGCAACTACTAAGATAGCACCATCCATTTGTGCAGCACCAGTGATCATGTTTTTGATGTAGTCAGCATGGCCTGGACAGTCAACGTGTGCATAGTGACGAGTATCTGTTTGATATTCTACGTGTGCAGTATTGATTGTGATTCCACGTTCTTTTTCTTCTGGAGCAGCATCAATTGAAGCATAATCCATTGCAGCAGCTTGTCCTTTTTTAGCAAGACAAGTAGTAATTGCAGCAGTTAAAGTTGTTTTACCATGGTCAACGTGACCAATAGTTCCGATATTTACATGCGCTTTAGAGCGGTCAAATTTTTCCTTAGCCATTGTTAAGGTTCCTCCTATTTTTATAATTTTTTACAATAAACATTCTAGTTTATTTATTCGAAAAAATCAATATTTATTTGATTTTAATGTAGTTTATACATTTCCACCATTTTTCTTGATGATTTCTTCTCTAATTGATTTAGGTGCAGCTTCATATCTATCAAATTGCATTGTATAGTTTCCACGACCTTGAGTAAATGATCTTAAATCAGTTGCATATCCGAACATTTCTGATAATGGTACAGATGCTTGAACTGAAACAGCATTTCCTCTTTCTTCTTGCCCTTCAATCATACCACGTCTAGATGAAATATCACCCATAACGCTACCTAAATATTCAGAAGGAGCAGTTACTTCTACAGCCATAATTGGTTCTAATAATACTGGCGCACATTTTTTAGCAGCATTTTTAAGTGCTAAACTTGCAGCTACTTTATATGCCATTTCTGATGAATCGACATCATGGTAAGAACCATCAAATAATGTAGCTTTTACGTCTAATACAGGGTATCCAGCAATCATACCAGTTTCAAGTGCATCTTCAAGACCTACTTTTACTGAGTTGATATATTCTCTTGGGACAGCCCCACCAACGATAGCATCAACGAATTCAAATCCTTTACCTTCATTAGGTTCAAATTTGATCCATACGTGACCGTATTGTCCACGACCACCAGATTGTTTTACATATTTACCTTCACATTCAGCTGCTTGAGTGATTGTTTCACGATAAGCAACTTGTGGAGCACCAACATTAGCTTCTACTTTGAATTCTCTCTTTAAACGGTCAACGATAACGTCTAAGTGTAATTCACCCATACCAGCGATAACTGTATCTCCAGTTTCTGGGTTAGTGAATGTCTTGAATGTTGGATCTTCTTCAGCTAATTTAATTAAACCATTACTTAACTTATCTTGATCTTGTTTAGTTTTTGGTTCGATAGCTAATTGGATAACTGGTTCAGGGAATTCCATTTTTTCAAGGATAACGAAATTCTTTTCGTCACAGATAGTATCCCCAGTTGTTGTATTTTTGAAACCTACAGCTGCAGCAATATCTCCAGCGTAAACTTCATCAATTTCATTACGTTTGTTCGCATGCATTTGAAGAATACGACCTAAACGTTCTTTTTTGTCTTTTGTAGAGTTTAATACATAACTTCCTGATTGACATGTACCTGAATATACACGGAAGAAAGTTAATTTTCCTACGAATGGGTCAGCCATGATTTTGAATGCTAATGCTGAGAAAGGTTCTTCATCAGAAGCATGTCTTTCTACTTCATTACCATCTTCATCTGTACCTTTGATTGAAGGAATGTCAGTTGGTGCAGGTAAAAAGTCGATTACTGCATCTAACATTGGTTGAACACCTTTATCTTTGTAAGCTGAACCACATAATACTGGGAATAATTCAACTGCTAATGTTCCTTTACGGATTGCAGCTTTGATTTCTTCTTCAGTAACTTCTTCACCTTCTAAAACTTTCATTAATAGATCATCATCATATGTTGCAGCTTGATCTATCATTTTAGCACGGTATTCTTCAGCTTGAGCCATATATTCTTCAGGAATATCTTTGTAAACTACATTTTCACCTTTTGCTCCTTCAAAATAAACAGCTTTCATTTTAATTAAGTCAATGATTCCTTCGAAAGTATCTTCAGCACCGATAGGTAATTGAATTGCAACACCTTGTACTCCTAATCTCTTTTCTAAAGATTCTAATGACATAATGAAATCTGCACCTGTTGCATCCATTTTATTTGCGAATACAATACGAGGTACACCATAAGTAGTAGCTTGACGCCAAACTGTTTCAGTTTGTGGTTCTACACCAGCTTTTGCATCTAATACAGTTACAGCACCATCTAATACACGTAAAGAACGTTCTACTTCGACTGTAAAGTCTACATGGCCTGGTGTATCGATAATGTTAACACGATACCCGTTCCATTGAGCAGTTGTAGCTGCTGAAGTGATTGTGATTCCACGTTCTTGTTCTTGTTCCATCCAGTCCATTTGTGAAGCACCTTCGTGAGTTTCACCAATTTTATGGATTTTACCAGTGTAATAAAGGACACGTTCAGTTGTTGTTGTTTTACCAGCATCAATATGAGCCATGATTCCGATATTACGAGTCTTTTCTAACGAAAATTCACGAGCCATTTGTTTTCTCCCTTCAAAATTTTAACCGTTATATTACCAACGGAAATGAGCGAATGCTTTATTAGCTTCAGCCATTTTATGAGTATCTTCTTTCTTCTTAACAGAAGCACCTGTTCCGTTTGAAGCATCAATAATTTCGTTTGCTAAACGATCAACCATAGTTTTTTCGTTTCTTAAACGAGAATAGTTTACTAACCATCTTAAACCTAAAGTCATTCTTCTTTCTGAAGAAACTTCAACTGGTACTTGGTAGTTAGCTCCACCAATACGTCTTACTTTAAGTTCAAGAACTGGCATAATATTGTTAATTGCTTGATCAAAGACTTCCATAGCTGGATTTCCAGTTTTTTCTTCTACTTTTTTAAACGCATCATATAAGATGTTTTGAGCAACACCTTTTTTACCATCTAACATAATGTTGTTGATAAGTTTAGAAATAGTTTTAGAGTTATACACTGGATCAGGTAGAACGTCTCTTTTAGCAACTCGTCCTTTTCTTGACATATATATTTCCTCCTATAAGTATTAATTAAGCTTTTGGTTTTTTAGCACCGTATTTAGAACGTGCTTGTTTACGATCGTTAACTCCAGCACAGTCCATTGTACCACGGATAATATGGTAACGAACCCCTGGTAAGTCTTTAACACGACCACCACGAATTAAAACAACACTATGTTCTTGTAAGTTGTGTCCAATTCCTGGAATATATGCAGTTACTTCCATACCATTTGATAATCTAACACGGGCATATTTACGTAAAGCCGAGTTAGGTTTTTTAGGTGTCATAGTAGCAACACGTGTACACACACCACGCTTTTGAGGTGATTTAGTTGATGTAGCTTTTTTAGCTAATGAGTTATAACCTCTATTTAAAGCAGGTGAATTTGATTTTGTTGTTTTATCAGTACGACCTTGTCTTACTAATTGGTTAATTGTAGGCATTTCTTTCTCCTTTCTTGATAACACACAATACCGGGTGTTTCATATTTAATCAATAAATATTGCACCCAATTCGGGCACTGACAATATATTATAGTATTAAAATGATAATGTCAACAAAAAAAATTAAAAAATATAAAAAAATAGGCTTATGCCTATTTTTTTATATTTGATTTCCAAGATTTTCATGATTATCATCTAATAAATCATATTTAGCAAGTTCAGCAGCTTTTGCTTCTTCAGCTTCTTTTGCTAAAGTTTCAGGTGATTTTAAAGGGCCTCTAAATCCAGTACCCGCTGGTATCAATTTACCAATAAGTACGTTTTCTTTTAATCCTTTTAACATATCTTTCTTACCTTTGATTGATGCATCTGTTAAGATCTTTGTTGTTTCTTGGAATGATGCAGCCGATAAGAATGAATCCGTTTCAAGTGAGGCTTTTGTAATACCTAATAAGATAGGTCTACCAACAGCAGGGTGTTTTCCTTCTTTTAACACATCTTTATTCAATTCAGTAAACTGAGTAACGTTAACATGTGTTCCTGGAAGTGTTCCTGTATCTCCACCTTCAACAATTCTAATCTTTTTCAACATTTGTCTTACGATAATTTCGATATGTTTATCAGAAATTTCGATACCTTGAATACGATATACTTTTTGAACTTCTTTAATAATATAATTTTCAACAGCTTCTGTATCAGCTACATTTAATAATTCTTTTGGATCAATAGAACCTTTAGTGATTTTGTCACCAATACGTACTTCATCACCAACATTAACTCTTAATTTTGCACCATAAGGAGTTAAATAACTTCTTGTTTCTAAATCATTAGAAACAACAACTTCCATTCTTCCAGCATTATCAATAATATTTGATACTTCACCATCAATTTCAGAAATAATTGATTTAGCTTTTGGATTACGTGCTTCAAATAACTCTTGGATACGAGGTAACCCTTGAGTGATATCGGCACCACCGGCAACCCCACCATCATGGAAAGTACGCATTGTTAACTGTGTACCTGGTTCACCGATTGATTGTGCTGCCATAACTCCAACAGCTTCACCTAATTCAACAACATTACCTGTTGCTAAGTTACGACCATAACATTTTTTACAAACTCCGCCTTTAGCAACGCAGCCAAGAACTGAACGAATTTCAACTTCTTTAATACCTGCATCACAAACAACTTTAGCGTTTTGTTCAGTAAAGATTTCACCAGCAGCTACTAATAATTCTTTAGTTTCTGGATGGTAAACATCTTTTTGTGAATAACGACCAACTAAACGGTCATATAATGGAACTATAACTGTATTGTCATCTGTATTATATAATTCAGTAACAATGAATCCTCTATCTGTTCCACAATCTTCTTCAGAAATAATAACTTCTTGAGCAACGTCTACTAAACGTCTTGTTAAGTAACCTGAATCGGCAGTCTTTAAGGCAGTATCTGTAGAACCTTTACGGGCACCATGTGTCGAAATAAAGAATTCTGATGCTGTTAAACCTTCACGGAAGGCAGACTTGATTGGTAACTCGATTGTTTCCCCTTTTGGATTTGACATTAATCCACGCATACCTACTAACTGTGTGAAGTTAGAAAGTGATCCACGGGCACCTGAATCAGACATAATAAAGATTGGGTTTCGATCATCTGCTTCGAACTCTTGACGAACGACTTCTTGTACTTCGTCCTTAACACCAGTCCATAATTTGATTACGCTTTGATATCTTTCTGCTTCAGTTAATTTACCTTTATTATAGAAAGTTTTAATTTGTTCAAGTTTTTGATCTGCTTTATCAAAAATTTCAAACTTAGCTTGAGGTACTTGGATATCATAAGCAGATACTGTAATACCAGCAATTGTTGAATATTTAAATCCTTGATCTTTTAATTTATCAAGCATTAAACTTGTATCTGTTAATGCAGATTGTTTGAACACTTCGTCAATGATACTTCCTAATGCTTTTTTACCTAATGGTTTAACTGGTTTTTGAGCAGCAATGTGTGATTTAATATCAGTTCCCATTGGAACAAAATATCTATCAGGTGTTCCAGATAAGTTTTCTTTACCTGGTTCATTGATAAATGGGAATTGTCCATCAAAAATATCATTAAAGAAAATCTTACCTACAGTAGTAATTAAATAACTATTATTTTGAGCTTCTGTAAATGTTGCATTGTGTAATGCAGATGCTTTAATAGCAACTCTTGTATGAAGATTTACAGTTTTAGCAAAGTAAGCATGATCTACTTCGTTTCTATCAGCAAAGACAGTACCTTCACCAATAGCTCCAACATCTTCTAAAGTTAAGTAGTAGTTACCTAATACCATGTCTTGTGATGGAGTAACGATAGGTTTACCATCTTTAGGCCCTAAGATATTAGTTGACCCTAACATTAATTGTCTAGCTTCTTGAATTGCTTCTTCACCTAATGGTACATGGACAGCCATTTGGTCCCCATCGAAATCGGCATTGAATGCTGGAGTTACTAATGGGTGAAGACGAATAGCACGTCCTTCTACTAATTTAGGTTCGAATGCTTGGATACCTAATCTATGAAGAGTAGGAGCACGGTTTAATAATACTGGGTGTTCTTTTATAACATCTTCAACGATTGGCCAAATTTTGTCATCCATTTTATCAATAAGTCTTTCAGCAGCTTTAATATTAGTTGCAATTTCTTTATCAACTAAACCATGGATAACAAATGGTTTAAATAAGCTTAAAGCCATTTCACGTGGGATACCACATTGATACATTTTTAAGTCTGGTCCTACTGCGATAACTGAACGTCCT
>CAVESC010000116.1:0-8736 GCA_963618275.1 Bacteroidaceae bacterium | reverse complement strand
CATTATGAAGGCTTCCTGTTTGTTTTTATTCTATGCTTATAAATTGACGCTTACACTTGAATAGATCTTTATTAAAATGTATTCCTTACATTTCTTTACAATATACTAATAATTTAGTATAATATTTTCTGTAAAATACAGATTTTTTTACACTATAATATAATAAAAAAGCATTACTTATAAAGTAACGGAGAAATAAAATGCATTTTAAAACATATATTAAAAATTTGAGGATATCTAACGGTTTATCTCAATCTGATTTTGCTAAAGAATTAGGTGTTTCCCTCTCTACAATAAAAAAAATTGAATGCGGTCAAACCAAACATCCTGGAAAAAAGTTATTATCAAATATTGCAAAATTTGAAAATAAAACTGAGATCGAAGTTTTAACAAATTTAATATTTAATGACACTGAAAAAGATAATAAGGAGACTATATTTTGTAATAGATTTATTGCATATATGTTCAGCAAAGGTTGGAATATTATTAATCTCAATCCTACATATAACAATCACTCATTTATTGCTGAAATTTGTCAAAGAAATGCGCCTATTTACAATGCATTGGTTAGTGATGCATCTAAATATATTTCATCAAATTTAAAAAATGATACAGATATCATATTCAATTTTATTAAACCAACCCTGCAAATAAATAAGGAAACAAAAAAACACTATATAGTATTTGATTCAAATAACAAACAAAATGCAGATACGTATTATTTATTAAAATCCCAAAAAATTTATAACTTGAAAATAAAAATAATTATTTCTCTATTCGATTCAAATACTTGTAGGTTAATTGAGGAATACAATTTAAATTAAGATAGACTTTGTGAATCGAGGATAAATATGGCTGATAGAGTAACTAAAGAAACAAGATCATATAATATGTCAAAAATAAAAGGAAAAAATACTTCCATTGAATTAAAAGTAAGACATTATTTATTTCATCATGGTTTCCGTTATAGAGTAAATGTTAAAGATTTACCTGGAACTCCTGATATTTATATTTCTAAATATAATGTTGCAATTTTTATTAATGGCTGTTTTTGGCATCACCATTACAACTGTAAATTAGCCTATATTCCTAAAACAAGAGAAAAATATTGGATTTCTAAATTTAATAAAAATATAGATAACGATATAAAAAATAAAAAAGAACTAGAACAAATGGATATAAAGGTGATCACTATTTGGGAATGTGAAATTAAAGAATGTTTTCAATATAGAATGGAATCACTATTAGAAGAGATAAAAGAAAAAAGATAAAAAATTAAAAAATCGGAGAATTAAAAAAATGAAAAAATTACGCTTAGCAACTGTCTTCTCGGGTATTGGTGCTCCTGAACAAGCTTTAAACAAAATGAATATACCCTATGATATAGTATTTGCTTGCGATAATGGTGAACGTGAGTTACAACTGACCAAAGAAGAAATTATTGAAGAAGCAAATAAAAAAGAAAAAGATATAAATGACTATGTAAAAGAATTGTACAATAATTTAAAAAAAATAAATTATGTAAAAAAAAGTTATATGGCAAACTATGATATCACTGAAGAAAAATGGTATGAAGATATTCGATTTATTGATGGTAAAAAATATAAAGATCAGGTTGATCTTCTTGTTGGTGGATCGCCATGTCAATCCTTCTCAATCATCGGTAAAAGAGCGGGATTAGACGATGCAAGAGGAACATTGTTTTATGAATTTGCTAGATTAATAAATGAAATACAGCCTAAATTCTTTATATATGAAAATGTTTTAGGAATGCTTACACATGATAACGGTAATACGTGGAAACATATCCAAGAAATATTTGAAAGTTTAAATTATGAGATAAATGTTAATATATTAAATTCCAAGGATTATGGAATTCCACAAAATAGAAGTAGATTATTTGTTGTTGGTTTTAAAAATAGAAATATTAATTATCATGAGCCTGATAAAATAGAATTAACAACTACTATGAAAAATTATTTAGAAGATAAAGTTGAAACAAAACACTATCTAGGAAAAAAAGGATTTGAATTTGTTACTAATCCAAAATACAAGAATAGAGCAAGAGTAAATCATGATATAATTCAAACCCAAAAAGCAAATCAACAATTTAACTGGAATGGTGATTTTGTATTTGAACCTTTAGATAAAGTAAAAAATAACGAGGAAATAATGAATCGTGCATATGTTGGTAATTGGAATGGTCAAATTGGAGTTATTAGACAATTATCCTATAGAGAGTGTCTAAGATTAATGGGATTTTCAGACTCTTTTAAGATAGTGGTACCCAATGTTCCAGCATATAGACAAATTGGAAATAGTATAGTAGTAAATGTTCTAGAAGCAATTCTAGAATCAGCATTTAATGCAATGAGGGGTGTAGAATGAAAAAAATTAGATTAGCAACTGTTTTTAGTGGAATTGGTGCAATAGAACAAGCATTTAAAAGATTGCATATTGATCATGAAATTGTTTTTGCATGTGATAATGGCGAAATAGTTATAGATTATGATGCTGAAAAAGAAAGACAAATAGTTTGTTCATTAAATGGTCCAGAAGAAAAAAGAAAATACGTAGATAATTTATATGCAAGTAAAGTTAGAAAAACCAACTTTGTAAAAATTTCATACATGGCAAATTATGGTCATTTATTAAAAGATAATAATTTTTTTCAAGATATTAGACTTTTAGATGGTAGAGATTTTAAAGATAAAGTTGATATTTTAGTAGGTGGTTCTCCTTGTCAATCTTTCTCTACAGTTGGATTTCAAGGTGGTTTAGAAGATACACGAGGTACATTATTTTACGATTATGCAAATCTTATAAAAGATGTAAATCCAAAAGTATTTATATATGAAAATGTACGTGGACTAACAACACATGACAAAGGTAAAACTTGGGCTATTATGAAAAATGTATTTGATGAATTAGGATATCAAATATACGAAGATGTTTTAGATGCAAAAGAATATGGGATTCCCCAAACAAGAAGAAGAGTCTATGTTGTTGGTATTAGAGAAGACATAAATGGACATGATTTATTGCATTTTCCGCCTGATCAAAAACAACTAAATTATACTATGCAAGATTTTCTTCTATCTTCATGTGAAGAAGGAGGATTCTCCTATGATAATGACGGAAATATTACTTTATCTAAAGTTCCAGGTACATATGATAAAAAATATATATTATCTCCCAAATTAGAAAGATATGTCATGAAAACAGGAACTAAAACATTTGTACAAAAAGTTGCTATTGATTTACCTGTTGCTCGTACAATTCTTTCTACAATGGGAAACCGACATAGAGCAGGCGTTGATAACTATATTTCTACCGATACAGGTTTAAAAGATGAACAAACAATAGAATTGTATGGAACAAATAGAAAAGAATATATTAGAATGTTAACAGAAAGAGAAGCTCATAGATTAATGGGATTTACTGACGATTACAAAATAGTTGTTTCAAGAGCTCAAGGTTACAAACAAGCTGGAAATAGTATAGTTGTAGATGTTTTAATGGAAATAATGAAAAATGTACTAGAAACAGGAGTATTATAATATGAATAATAATAATTTTAAAATGACATTAAAAAATGGTGAAGAAGTTTATTTTAACATAGAAAAAAAGATTGTTGGTAGAACACCTACAAAAACAAATTTAAGTAGGCATAGTTCAGATAACAGTCTTTATATCTCAACACCAACACATTTTGATGATTTATTAAAGTTAGTATTTGGATATATTACATCTTCAAATATAGATAAAGGTTCTAAAATTCTTATGAGCCATATGGATAAAAATTATTCTGTAAATTTACATATTAATAAATCAAACAATCAAACACAAATCAGTCTTTCTGAACAAAACAAAAGAACAAAAAAAGGTAGATATTTTACAGGCTATCCATTAAATGAAATTGCTAAACAAAGATTTGGTGAACTAAGTTCAAAAGATTTATATAAAAAAATTCGCGACTATATTCTATTCTTTGATTTCAATAATAATTTGATTGAAATCAAAGATAAAAAAGAATTTTCGAACGCAATACATTTAGAATATTTTAATGAATTAAACACATGGCTTAATGATAAAGATATTGAAATTTTAAAAAAATATATGCCTTTAAAAAAGAATCCTCAAAAAAAATCAAGAAAAGAAATATCATTAAACTCAAAAGATTTGGACGCTGAAGATTTTCTAAAAATTAATTACTATGTTAGAAATTCTAACAAACAAAAACAATTTAGAAAATCACTAATTGAAGAATCAAAAAAATTAAACAATGGTAACTGTGTTTGTGCAATTTGTGAAAAGAAATTCAGTGAACAATTTTTAATAGCAAGTCACATCATACCTGTCAGTGTATTAAAAGAAAAAAATGGTAATATACCTGGAAATGACATATTCAATAGTAATAACGGTCTACTATTATGTCCAAATCATGATAAATTATTTGATAAAATATTTATTTCATTTGATGAAGATAATAAAATAATTTTAGGTAATATTTCCGAAGAAGAACTTAATACATTTGGATTAACAAAAGATTTTAAACTAAATAAAATATACATGACAGAAGATAGAAAAAAGAATTTACGATATCATAGAAATACATTGAATCTACTAAATAGAATTAAATCAGGAGATAAATAAAATGGCAATGACTTTAAGAAATGAATCCATAGAAATAATTGTTCCAAATTCAGAAGCATATAGAGGTGCACAAATAAAAGGAATAAAAGATAGCACAGTTGGTGGATATTATATTCAAGATGATTCAGAAAAAAAACAAGATATTTTAAATTTTTTTAATGATTTCAAATTAGATTTTGAAATAGATATTCCATCAGTTGAAAAATATGTATCAAATATTAAGAAAAAAGTATATTCTTCAAAAATATTATTTAAAGGTGAATTATCTAATCTTAATTCTAATCTACAAATGATAAAAGATAAGAATGGAATTATACCAAAAATGTGTTACACTGGTAGAAATGGACGATATTTATCTTTTGTAAATGATGATATAACAGTTAACGCTCTAAGATCTTTAATTTTGGGGGATATAACAAAACTGATTATAGAGAAACATTCTTCTAAATATATTGTAAAATTAGAGTTATTAGAAAATTATCAAGATAAATTATGTAAAAGAGTAGATGTTAATAATGCAAATCAATTAGGCACAATATTAAAAGAATATTATAATCAAAATAAAAAGGATGGAATTCATTTATTTGGCTTTGATTATTGTTATGTAATAAAAAAGAATAATATATCTATTAAAGATATTATAGATATTTCAGGAATAGACGAATCGTATGAGATAGAAATTAATAATGGTATTAATTTACGCAAATTAATAGATGAAAGAAATTACCTTGTAGATTCTCCAAAGCCTGAAAAAACTAGACATATAGAACTAAATTTCAATACTGGCTTACATACAAAATATGAAGCCAATCGTATTTTTTTTGGTGCTCCAGGAACTGGAAAAAGTCATACATTAAACGAAGAAAAAAATGATTTATTAACAAATAAAAACAATTATGAACGTGTCACATTTCATCCCGATTACTCGTACGCTAATTTTGTCGGAGCATATAAACCTGTTTCAGTATATAACTGTACTACTCAAAAAAAAGAAATTGAATATAGATATGTTCCTGGTCCTTTTATGCGAACACTTGTTAAAGCATTAAAAAGTGGAATATCTTCTCATCCTGAAATACATTTATTAATCATTGAAGAAATAAACCGTGCAAATGTTGCTGCTGTATTTGGTGATGTTTTTCAATTATTAGATAGAAAAAATAATGTTAGTGAATACTTTATTCAAACATCTGAAGATATGAGACAATATTTAGCTGACGAATTCAATGGAAATCCTAATGATTTTGAAACTATTAAAGTACCTGATAATATGTATATTTGGGCAACAATGAACAGTGCTGATCAAGGTGTATATCCAATGGATACAGCCTTTAAACGTAGATGGAACTTTACTTATTTGGGTATTAATAATAATGAAAATATAATTAATGATAAAGAAATTACCTTTAATGGAAAACCATGCAAATGGAATGATGTAAGAAAATCTATTAATAATTATTTATCTTTGATGAACATAAATGAAGATAAACTAATAGGTCCTTTCTTTATCAAACCTGAAGATATTACTGATGATAGATTTGATGAAGTATTCAAAAATAAAGTGCTGATGTACTTATTTGAAGATGCTGGAAAACAAAGAAGAAATAGATTATTTAAAAACAAATCAAACATTTATTCTTTAATTTGTAAAGAATATGATGAAAAAAAATTTGACATATTTGAAGATGAATTATTACGAATATTAAATGAATATAAAAATTCAGAGGTCGACTAACCATGATTTCAGAGTATATACGAGAATTAAAAAGATATACATACAATGAATTAAAGGAAATTTTCAAATGCAATAATCAAATATTAAATTCTTCTATAAGCAAATTAAAAGAATATGGTATTTTAAAGGTTGTTCCTTACACTAAAGAACAAAAAGACCTTTCCGAACTCAATAATGAAGATATTGAAATTGCTTCAATTGTGGATAATGATTATAATCATTATTATGTATTTGATTACGTAGGAATTATTTCAATCAACGGAATCGTATTAAAAATATATCCAAAATATATAAAAAAAGATAATTCTCCAAAGAAGCAAATGAAACAAGTACTAAAAGTAATTGATAAATTCAATAAGCAAGAACAAATAATTAAAATATTTAACGATAATGATTATTCTACTTCATATAATAATCTTGCTGTTTGTTTATATTTCTTGAATGATTACTATGAAAATGGTTTATATAATAATGAACTTGATATTCTAGAAGAAAATGGATCAGGTGAAATATATTGGGATAAAACAATAAATGAAGCATTTACATTAATAAGTGATGGGCGTCCTTATTATCCTTCAGTTTATACAAAAAAAAGAATTAATGATGAATATAGTTTTTTTAAAAAACTTCATGAGGCCATAGTAACAAAATGTAGCAACGAATTGGATGAAGCTGATCTTTTAGATTTATTTGATATAACTCAAACATATTTAAGTGAAACTGAATTAGAAGAATTTGGTGATACTGATTATATTTTATATCGTCTAGAAAATGAAATGAATATTCAATTTAATACAAGAAAAAATAATTTATTAAAGATGATGTATGCTTATATTGCAAATAAAGGTACTCTCAATGAGTTAGAACATTTAAGTATGTATGGAACAAAAAGTTTTAATCTTGTATGGGAAAAAGTATGTGCTAAAGTATTAAATAATCACTTAGATATTTATTTATGTAATCTTCCATTAAATAATAATCCTTATAAAAAAAATGATGGAAAACTAATAGATGTCATTGAAAAACCTAAATGGGTTAATAAAGATGAAAATGGTCAATTTATCCATGAAACTGCTACATTAATTCCAGATACAATTGTCATTTCTAATAACAAAATGATTATTTATGATGCTAAATACTATTGTTTTGAACACACTAGACAAACTCTTAAAGGTCAACCAGGGATTGAAAGTATTACAAAACAATATTTATATCAACTTGCTTATAAAAAATTTATCGAAGATAATAAAATATCAAATATAGAAAATTATTTTATTATTCCAACTGAAACAGATACTATAAATTATAGTGGATTTGTTACTTTTCCTATTTTAAAAAACATTGGATTAGAAAATATTAAAATATGTTTAATCTCTGCAAAATATATGTTTAAAAATTATTTGGACAATCAAATTATAGAAATAAATCAGTAAAATATTAGGAGGTTTATTATGTCAAATATTAATATTTTTAGGATTGATAATGAAAAAGAAAACTCATTAGACGCGGCTTTAAAAAAATATAATTGCTATGCATCAGGAACACAACCAAATGATTTAGTTTACGATTACGAATTATACGTCCATAATCCGGATGAAGAAAAGGATGTTTCATGGAATTGGATTGTTAAAGAGTTAGGTGAGAGTTTAGATGCTGTTAAATCCCAACCATGCGGATTATTAAAAATTAAGCTAGAAAATAAAATTTACTTATTATCTTTCGGTCATGCTTTCTTTACTGCTGAAAAATATTGTGATAAAAGTTTTGGATTTGAATTTGCTAAAAGAATTGAATACGCAGAAATAAAAACAACAACACTTGTTATTCCGAATTCAAAAAGAAATAAAACCATTAATACTTTTAATAGTTATAATAATTTAGACTTTAATAGCGGTGAGTCATTTGCAAAAATAAAAATTAAAATATTAGACAAAGCCTTACTTACACTAATCAAACCATCTATTGAAATTGGTTCATCAATAAAATGCACTTTAAATCAAAATAAACTAAAAAATATTATTATACTTATTTTAAAAATTGAAGAAATTGAAAAACAAAAAGTAATTAATGAAATACCTTTATTTAATAAAGTAAAAGATGAAGAATTATTAAATAATTTAGAAAATGAATTAATCAGCAAAATAAATATCGATGATTTAAAATTATCTCTTTCTGAATTAGATATTATTGGAGCAATTGAAATATTTAATACCAACGAAGTAGAATATGACTTATACTTTAATAGAAAAAGCAAGCATATTTCTAATTTAACAATAGAAGAACTATGTAAATTTATTAAAGAGGAAAATATACCAAATAATGAAATATTAAATATAAAAATATAC
>CAVESC010000115.1:0-8835 GCA_963618275.1 Bacteroidaceae bacterium | reverse complement strand
TAAACTAAATAAAATATTTCAGTTTAACTGGTACTTTTTCTTGACGTAGTACCACTTTTTATCGGTCATTCTTCAGCTACTGCTATTAATGCGGGAAAAGTATTCTTCACAAAAAATCCAATGGCTATCAATTATCCACAATGGATTGAATTTGCAAAATATTCTTATAAACAATTAAAATGGGGGTTGCTTGAAAAACCTAAATTACAAGATGAGTATGTTCGAGGAAAGATTAATGAAGAATTGCAAGAAGTTTATAATGATATAGATAGCTATTTTAATGAATTTGAAAAGAATAATATTATTATTTTTGAATAATTAGATTTTGTAAAAATATTATATATAGGTAAGAAAAAGATTCAATAATCATTGTAAATATACAATTATTAAATAACGGATCTTTTTCTTATTAAAAAATATTGCATGTTATCTATATTATATAGAATTTTAAAAACTGTAATGATAAATTATTTATTTAGTGTAAAATAATAAGAGAAGAAGGCTGTATAGAGGTGAAATATTATGAGAATAAAGATAGCATCTTTTAATATAAATAATCTTTCGTTAGCTACAAATAAAAATTTAGATAGAATAGCTAAGATAATTAATGATAATGATATTGATTTAATTGCAATGCAAGAAGTATTAGCAGAAGGTAGAGCAATATCTGGAATAAATGTAGCAAATGGAATGAAATTTTCTCTTTTAAGAAGATTAAAAGGAAAATGGGAAATGTCGTGGGGTGCACCTATTGATAGGGCAAGTAATTCATCGTATTTAGGAAATGATAAACGTGGTGAGGGATATGCTTTTTTATGGAAAACTGATAAATTTACATTTCCAAAAGATATAAATGGAAATGATATTGTTCCTCAAATTTATAGCAATTACCATGTCAATAATGAAAATGGACAAATGCGATTAATTAGAGATCCATTTTATGGACGTTTTAAAGTAAAAGGAACGAGAGTAGAACTTCGATTACTAACAACGCATATTCTTTATGGTAAACCATCAGGATTAGAAATTGATGCTGGGGCTATTGCTATGAGAAAAAATGAATTTAATATTTTAGCAGGGAAAATATATCCTAGAGTAAATGAATATTATAAAACTATAGAAAGTGTTGTTCCATATACGATTATTTTAGGAGACTATAATTTAAATTTAAAATCAAGTGCTGCTATAGGTCCAAGTATTCCAGATGTATGTTGTTTTGATAATCGAGGGAATTTATTAGATGATAATAATTCAAATTTTAAAATATATACTGTTCAAAATGAATTGACAACTTTAAAACTTAAAGATGAAGGTTATGCTAATAACTATGATCATTTTTCATTTGATGAAAGAGTGTATAATGAACTTGTGCAAAATGTATATAGAATAGACGCTGTACGCCAAACACAAAAAAATAACGTAGAAAAAATATTTGATGATTATAAAAATGAAGTATCTGATCATGTACCAATTGTTATAGAATTACAATTTTAGGAGAAGTAATATGGAAAATGAAAAAAAAGAAGTAGATAATAAACAATTTAGAGCAGCATACGCATTAAATATGTGTACGGTATCTGTATCACAAATTGTCGACTATAATGATATTCACATATTAGAACAAGAATATGATGCAATATTGAATAATATAAATTTAGAAAGAATGCCCAAAGATGAAGCTTTATTAAATATATTAGTGGAATTATTAAATACAGTGAGCTTTTTTAAAATATATGATATAAAAGAAAAACAAATAGAAGAAAAATATCAAAATCAAATGAAAAATGCAATATGGTCTGCTATTCCTAATTTAGGTGTGATTGTAGCAAGTGGTAATCCAATTGTAATGGCATGTTCTTTAGCTACACAAATTGGTAGCAGCTATATGAATTATAGAAGAACAAAGGCAAATGCTCTTGAAAAGAAAGAAGATAGTGCGATTGAATTACAAATTACAGCTATTGAGCAATTGAATGCAATAAAACGTGAATTATTCACGACAGCATGGAGATTATCTGATAGATATAATTTTTCTGATGAGTATAGATTAACGGAAAAGCAAATACATAAATATAATGAGATACTAATGGATAATGATGAATTAAGAAAATTTGAAAGATTAGAAGTTATTCAAAACCAATTTAAAGCATATCCTCCATTTTGGTATTTTCTAGGACATACAGCTCATAGATTAGCAAATGGATATGATATATCAATAAAAATGAATGAAAGTGTAAAAATGTATTTTAATGATAAGGCAAAAGAGTGTTTTGAATATTATGAGAAATTTCTAGATTATAATATTTTAAGAGAAGATAAAATTACTTCGGCTTATGCATTAGAATATGCAGATTTTTTATTGGAAGAACATAGTAAAGATATTAATAAGATAAATAGATTAATAGACCTAGCCTATGAAATGTCAAAAAATGCAAATGATATTCTACAAATGTGTTCGATTTCGTATTTAAAAATAGGTGAAGTAAAAAAGGCGCAAAATATTCTTAAGATATTAGTTAATGAAAATTTTAATACAAAAACAAACGCAAGATTATTAAGTAAATTATATGTTAGTGAATATATTGATAATGCAGATGAAAATGTTTTATTTAACTATAATTTATTAGAATCAAGAATAAACGATATTAAATTATTTCCAATGCCTATAGGTGATACTACAAATCCCCAATTACTTGATAAATATATTACTTCACAAAAGGAAGAACTACTTAATTGCTATGAAAATGCTATTAAATTATATAAAGAAAAATATAACATTCTATTTAATCAAATCATTCCTTTAGGAGATGATATTGATGATACATTATTTCTTGATGATGATTACGCAGTAGAAAAGAGAATGAATATTTTTAAACAAATTTTAGAATCTTCTCAAAAAATATATTATAAAGGTGTATTAAAAAATTTAGGTTTTAGGAATAAGTATTTATTACTTTTTGATGAAATGATAAATAATTTACAAGTACTATCTATATTTAATGATTTTGAATATAAAGATGCGCTTATAAATACAATTAGAACAAGAATAAAGGTAAATAAAGGATTTTTATATTCAATACAAAGAAGTATGGAAGATAATGAATTTAATTTAGATGACTATGAATTTATGGAAAATGAATTATCATTTGATACATTTACATCTAAGTTTTATGAGTTGTTCTTAGTATTAATCAAAAATTATGTAATGGATATAAGTGATTATAATGAATTAGAATTAGCAGATGATCAATTACAACAATTTTGTCAAAATGAAAAAATAGATATTAATAAAGAAAATATTTCTTCTGATATTAGTAATAGAGATTCTATGCAATTTTTTAATGTTGAGTTATTAGGTAAAAATATAGAAGTTGAATTTAAACGTAAAGAAAAAGATGAACAAATTTTAGAATTAATAGCAAATTCAAAAGATGAAATACTAAAAAATAAAGATTCTGATAATATTAAGATATTACTTAAAGGTGAAGAAGAGTTTAATGAATATTTAAAAGATATAAAAGTATCAGGGAATATTCTTGATAGCATTCTTGCTGTAATAGATGATAGAACAACAGAGAATAAAGATTTGCTTTTAACGGATAAAGAAGCAATACTGTTGATCAAAAATAAATATAAAGATACAAAATCATATAAATATGCAGAATGTTTAGGAGATTATGGAGAAGAATATTTTAACTTTAGCTGGTTTACGAATTACGAAAATAAGTATGTAAATATTAGAAAATTGAAAGAATTATTTGATAAGATTTTAAATATATAAAGGAGATATTTGTTGTGGATGTAGATAATGAAAGTACATTAGAAGACAATGAAAATGTGACAATTGATGAGTATATAGAAAACGTATTTAAGGAAGATGAAACTAATTTACCTATAGATGAAGTAATGAAAGAAGTGTTAAAAAAATATGCATATGATCTCAAAAAAATATGTTTGGATAGATTAGATGAAAATGAAAAATATTATAAAGTCACACGTTTTATAGATGTTATAAAGGATATAGAAAATGAAAATGCTTCTTATAAAAGAGGATTATCTATAAGTGACATAGATCGTTTTTTAAATGATAATGAGTACTTACTTAATTGTTGCTTACCGATAATAGATGAATTTTTAGCAAGATACTTAATTGAAAAAACAGATTCTAAAGTAGAAAGTATACTAGAAAATGTGAAAAAAATGTTTTCAGATGCAAAAATATTAATGGATGTAGAAATAAAAATAATGGAAGAAATATCAGAAGATGAAACAGAACTAATAAATTTTAAGGCACAAGTTGGGAAACACTTTAATATTATAGACATTGTTTCTTTAACTGTAATGTGGTGTATTGTGGAAGATGAAAATGTTTTGATTTCTACTATTCGATTGTTTATTAAAGATAGTGAAAATGGAATTGTTGATATTGTTCAATATAAAGATTTGATAAAAAAAGTAGAAGAAAAATTTTATAATGATTTATATTTGAATGATATGTATGAAGAGCTTTATGTTCAATTATGTGATTTAGAAATAGAAACACAATTAAAGAATACATAATCAGTAAGAGAGATAGATAAAATATATCTAATAATTCAAAAGAAATGATACTAGCTGTCATTTCTTTTTTTATATTCCAAACATTTCATTAATCAAGTATAATTAAATAAATAAACAAAGAGAGGATTAGAGTGATGATTGATTTAAGAGAATATTTTTATAATAAGATAAAAAATGAAATGGATCATTGGGATATGTCAGATGCTTATTCAGTTACCTTTTTTCTATACAGTAATGAAGCATATACATATAAAGAATATTCTAATGTTTGTGAATTTAGTATTTCTTTAAACAATGAAACTTTCTTTAAAAGTGAATATGCTGGAGATGATGAAGGGCTTTATAGTGAAGAAAGATGGAATTATGCATATTTAGAACAAGATGATAAAGATATGCTTGATGAAAACGGAATGGAAACTTTATTTATGTGGTATAAACAAGAAGGAATAGAAAATATTGGTTATGAAGATCCTGATTGTTATGATGAAAATTGTAGATATATAGGTAAAGGTCCAGTAGGGTATTATGAATTATTAGAAGTGATTAGTGATGTTGCTAGAAGATTAATTGAAGAAGATTATTTTCTTCAAAGATGTGGAAAAAGAATTCCTATTATTATTCAAGATTTAGAATTTACATGGTATGTTCTTGAGGCAACAAAGAAAGTGAATGTTCATGATGAAGCTCATGACTTTTTTAAAGCATTAGAATCTGGAAATATGTAACTTATTTGTATTTTTCTATTAGTTTTGATAAAATCTACTCAGTTTAGAAATGAGGAATAGGATGACTACTAGAGATATACAAAGAGAAGAAACGAAAAAGAGAATATATGATGTTGCTTTTAAGTTATTTGATGAATTTGGATATGATAAGGTAAAAGTAAGTGATATTGCTAAGGCAGCAAATGTTTCTGTAGGATCTGTCTATTATCATTATAAAAATAAAGAAGCCATCATTGATTATGGATATTATGAATTTGATCAGATGTTAAAAGAAGCCTATGAAAAACAAACTTTTGATAGTGAAAGAGAAGCAATCCTTTTTTTAATTGATTTTCAAATAAAAGATGTTTTTTTAGATATTGGTTTAAAGATGACAACTATTTGTTTTAAAAATCAAATAAATGCTGAAAATGCATATCTTCATAGTGATGAAAGATATCTTTATCAAAAACTTTTAGAAAATTTAAATAATATACAACATATGAATAAAGAACATGCTGCTAAAATGATGTTAAGAATTAGTCGAGGAAGTATTTATGATTGGTGTTGTCATAATGGAAGTTATGATTTAATAGAAGCAGTACATGAAGAGATTTCTATTGTATTAGATTATATTGGTTTGTAGAAAGACGAAAGTCTTTCTATTTTTTTATTTCTATGTGAAAAAATTATTAAGTTATTGACAATTAAATTGTAAAGGCTTACGATGTATATATAAGTTAACTGAATAAGTTCAGTGAACTAATTCAAGGAGGAATTTGGTATGAATAAATATCAACATTTGTTTTCACCGATTAAAATCGGTACAGTAGAAGTTCCAAATCGTATTGCATTACTTCCAATGGGTGTCTTTTCACCACGTATGATGAATAGCGATGGAAGTTATACAAAAGATGGAGCAGATTATTACATTGAAAGAGCTAAAGGAGGAACAGGCTTAATTATTACTGGATTAGTTCCTGTACCAAAAGGAGCAGGACTTCCAAGTATTGTCAATGATGTTAAAAGTTACACAGAAAATATGAAATACTTAGCTGATGGTGTTCATAAATATGGCTCAAAAGTATTTGTCATGTTAACAGCTATGTCTGGTAGAGCTTCTATTCACGCTACAGATCCAGCACCAAGTTCGATGCCTAATGTGTGGGATCCTTCTAAAAACAATCCAGAAATGAGCATTGAAGATATTCATCAATATATTGAATGGTTTGCTCAAGGAGCAAAAGCTGCTAAAGATGCAGGGATTGATGGTGTCGAAATTCATGCAGTACATGAAGGTTATTTGTTAGACCAATTTACAATTGCTGCATGGAATAAACGTAATGATGAATATGGAGGAAGTTTAGAAAATCGTTTGAGATTCTCATGTGAAATCGTTAAAGCAATTAAAAAAGCTTGTGGAGAAGATTTTCCAGTTTCTGTAAGATACTCTGTTGTAAGTAAAACAAAAGACTTTAATAGAGGGGCTTTACCAGGTGAAGAATATCAAGAATTTGGTAGAGATTACGAAGAAAGCGAAAAAGTTGCCAAGATGCTAGAAGAAGCAGGATATGATATGTTAGATTGTGACAACGGGTCATATGATGCTTGGTATTGGCCACATCCACCAGTATATATGCCAAAAGCATGTAACTTAGAAGATGTTGAAAAGGTAAAACAATGGGTCAACATTCCAGTCATTTGTGGTGGACGTTTTGATGATCCTGAACTTGCTGAAAAAGAAATTGCTGCTGGTAAAATCGATATGATGGGTATGGGTCGTCCATTACTTGCAGATCCTAATTTGGCTAATAAATTCAAAGAAGGTCGTGAAGATGATATTCGACCATGTATTTCTTGTCACTTTGGATGCTTAGCACGTATTTTCCAAGTAGATATGAAAACAATGTCATCGAAAGATATTTCATGTGCTTTAAATCCACGTTGTGGTATGGAAAATCATTATAATATTACAAAAGCAGATGTTTTAAAGAAAGTTGCCGTTATTGGTGGAGGTATTGCTGGTATGGAAGCCGCACGTGTAGCCGCTTTACGTGGACACCAAGTAGATCTTTATGAAAAAACAAATCGTTTAGGTGGAGTCTTTAATGAAGCAAGTGCTTTTGACTTTAAAGATGATGATCGTCGTTTACTTGCTTGGTATAAAAAACAAATTAAAGATACAGGTGTTAATGTTAAATTTAATACTGAGTTTAAAGCTGAAGATAAAGAAAATTATGATGTTGTCTTTGTCGCAACAGGTGCAAGTGAAAAACGTTTAGACATGATTCCTGGATTTGATCAACCAAATGTAAGATATGCTGTTGATGTTTTAGATAAACAAGATATTAAAGATCAAAATGTTGTTATTATTGGTGGTGGTCTTACAGGTTGTGAATTAGCTTATGATCTTGCGAGAAAGAATAAAAAAGTTTCTGTCGTAGAAGCACTTCCTACTATTATGAATGTAGAAGGTTTAGCTGCACCAAACTATAATATGCTTGTTGAATTAATGGAATATTATCATGTTGATATTTATAAAAATGCAACAGTTAAAGAATATAAGGATGGTAAATTAGCAATTGATGTTATGACAACAAATCAACCTAATATCAATAATAGAGCACGAATGATGTCATTATTTGGAGTACATCATACACCTAAATTAATCGATGCAGATACAGTTGTTGTTTCTGTTGGTTACAAATCTGATCAATCACTTTATGAATCTATTAAAGGAGATAATGTTTATTTATTAGGTGATGCTATTCAACCAGGTAATTTAATGACAGCTATTTGGGGAGCCTATACAACAGCTTTAAATATTTAAACAACTTAAATTACGAAACGTGTTCGTTTCGTAATTTTTTTTTACTTTTTTTTAAAAAATAAAAAGAAAAAAATCAAAAAATTGTCTATATAATAGTAGGAGGAAAAATTAAATGGAAAAAGTATTAGAAATCACATCAAATGACCATATTATCATGATCGATAAACTCTGTAAAAGAATATTAGGACATCCTGAAATCTTAGGAAGGATCATTAAAGGATTTATTAAAGAAGCTGAGGATGTATCTTTAGAAGAAATCATTGAACTTATTAAAGGAAAGAAGGATCAGGAAGGGAATTCTTATTTCCAACAGCTAAATAATGTCATCGATATTGCTCATCATGGAAGAGTGGAATTTGATTATTTCTGCTGTATCAATCTTCCACAAGATGATGGAACAATGAAAAGAATTTATTTAGATGTAGAAATACAAAATGTAGAGAATCCCGGATATGCCCTGCTAACAAGAGGACAAGACTATCTTTCAAGAATGATTACCAGTCAAAATGGCAAGGAATATGATTATCATAACTATGATGGGATGAAAAAAGCCTATGTGGTATGGTTATTACCACAAGCAGCTAAAAGAAGAGATGGGCATGTTAATCGAATAAGTTCTAAATTAGAAAACATCGATGGAAGTACAATTGAAAGATTAGAAAGCTACGACAAAAGCGAACAGATTGTGATATACTTAAATAAAGATCATGATATCAAAGACAAATATGAAAGTAGTGATTG
>CAVESC010000114.1:0-8890 GCA_963618275.1 Bacteroidaceae bacterium | reverse complement strand
TCGAAAAAACATTAGCTTCATTAAAAGCAACACAAAATGTATCTATATTTGTTACTGGGAGTAATTCTAAATTGTTGTCAGGCAGGCTTGCTAGTTTACTTGTAGGACGCTGCAAGGAATTTAAAATCATGCCTTTTACCTATAATGAATTTTTAAATTACTATAAAGAAAATGAATTAAAGCTTCCAGAAAAACCATTACAAAACTATATTAGATTTGGTGGGATGCCTCAACGAATGGATTATGAGTCAGAAGAGGATATTAAAGAATATTTGAAATCTATATATTACGGAATCATTGATAAAGATATCTGTAACACAAAAGCTAAAATTAATAAAGAAACTTTTATTACGTTATCTAAATATATAATTAGTAATGTAACAAAAGAATTTTCAGTTCCAAGCATAGTTGATTACTACAATCAAAATAATGTAGATAAAATTTACTGTGAAAATGTGTATAGATATTTAGAAAAATTAGAAAAAGCATGTTTAATATCTAGAGTTAAAAGATATGATGTTGCTACTAAAAGAACTCTAAAACAGGTTGAAAAACAATTTGTTGTTGATAATGGTTTTATGCTAGCATGCAGTGACTCTAATAAGATTTTTATCGCACATGCTTTAGAAAATTTGATTTATAACGAGTTATTATATAGAGGCTATGAAATAAAGATTGGAAAAACATACAAAGGTGAAATTGATTTTGTAGCTATGAAAGATGGTAAAAAGTGTTTTATTCAAGTAGCTTATTTATTATCTAGCGACGATGTTATTGAAAGAGAATTTGGTGCATACGATTCCGTAAGAGACCCTTCACCTAAATATGTACTTAGCCTAGATGAATATGACATGTCTAAAGATGGAATAATTCATTTTAATATCGAAGAGTGGCTGCTAGGAAAAGTAGATGTTATGTTATCATAAGTGTTAATAATTCAAAAAAATCTGAATTTTTAACACTTAAATGAACAAAAAATTTATTGTTATTGATACCAATTACTGCTACCAATTTGCTACCACCAAGGTAGTGTAACAAACAAACAGTATAAAGCATAAACAAAAAGAGTTACTGTATAAAACTTATTTTTGAGTTTGAGTAAAAAAGAATAATGACTTTTGTGCACATCATCTATATGGTGCTGTTCTTTTATTTATGAAAAAAACACCCACGAAAATATCGTGAGTGTCATTTAAAGACTTAAGCGATTAGTCAGAGGAATCGTTTTGCTTAAGCCACTAAATGGATAAAGAAAGTAATAATAATTGGATTAAAGATATTAATTAATACAACTGTTACTACAGGCAACACAAACCAAGCTGTTGGAGCCGGTCCATGTTCTTCAATGACTGCACTCATATTCGCAATTGCGTTTGGTGCTTGCCCTAGTCCTACACCACAGTGTCCTGCAGCCATAACAGCTGAATCATAATTTCTACCTGTTGTGTTGAATGTGACAAAGTATGCCCATAGCATCATTACGATTGTTTGTACGAGTAGAATCGCAATCATTGGTCCGGCTAATGAAACTAATTTTGAAATGTTGAGTGACATTAAAGCCATTGCTAAGAAAATATTCAATGCTGAATTTGAAATGATATTGATTTCTTCCATACGAATATCATATTGTTTGAAATCAGCAATATTTCTTACTAAAGCTCCACCAAATAAACAACCAACATAGTATGGAAATCCTAAACCTGTAAGATTTAATAATTTACCAATGTAAGTTCCAATAAAAGCACCAACTAGAAGTAATACTAAACTGTTGAATAAGTTCTTTTCATTTAATTGTAAAGCATCTTTTTTCTCGCTTTTAAAAGCTGTATTCTCTTCTGTACTACTCTTTAAATTGTATTTTGTGATTAATCTTTTTGCGACTGGTCCGCCAGCTAAAGAGCCTAAAAGTAATCCGAATGTAGCAGCAGCAACACCAATCGTTGTTCCACCTTCAGCACCTAAAGCTTCAAGTGTTGGCCCAAAAGAAGCACCAGATCCAACTCCTCCACTCATGGAAATAGAGCCCATCGCAATACCTAATAATTTATTAATGCCAAACACTTGGCATAATCCAATTCCTACTAAGTTTTGAACTGCTAAGAATAGAACAGCACCAATACCAAGGGCTAAACCGATTTTTCCGCTTTTCTTAAATACGGCAAGACTGCATGTGAATCCTGTACCAGCGAAGAAGACATTCATAAAGAAATCTTGTAGGGTAATGTCAAACTCGATAGTATATGCACCCGTTTTCATGCCAATGAAAATAAAGATACTACATAATAATCCACCAATAACAGGAGCTGGAATAAAGTAAGTTTGTAGTATTTTGATTTTACTTTTAATAAATCGTCCTAATAACAATACAAGTATCGCAATACCGACACTTTGTAGTAAATCAAATGAAACTGTCATATTCTATCTCCTTATTTAAATTCACAACCATCGTTTTCTAATTTTTTATACATCCAAGCTAAATCCATCTTGCATTGTGTGTTAATCAGATTCATCATTTTTTCTTCTTTTTCAATCACTTGTTGTGCTTTTTTTGCGACCTCTAGTGCTTGAGTTGGATCAATAACAACAAGTCCATCATGATCTCCAATTAAAATGTCACCAGGGTTGATGATATGACCTCCAATATTCACGGGAACATTAATTTCTCCAGGACCATTTTTATAAGGGCCATTTGGTGAAATTGCTTTTGCGAATACGTTAATATCTAATTCAGCAAGATCTTTAGGATCTCTTATGGCTCCATCTACTACAATGCCGGCAATTCCTCTTTTTGCTGCATAAGTCGACATGATTCCGCCAAGTAAAGCTCGATCAATAAAGCCATTTCCATCCACTACAATGACGTCACCAGGTTTAGCGTTATCAATTGCATAATAAATTAATAAATTGTCACCAGCTTGCACTCTTACGGTATAGGCAGTTCCTTGAAGACGTTTGTTGTTGAAAGGGCGAATGCTGCTTGATATGGCAGCTGTTCTATTCATAGCGTCTCCAATATTAGGAACAGGAATATTATTGAAACAATCAATACATTCTTTATTTACTCTTTTGAAATCTCTTGTAATGCTATATCCAATATTCATTTTCTAATCCTCACTTTAATAAATAATTAGCCTAACTATTTGTACATCAGAAATATAACACTGTTAAAAATATCTGTATAACGAATTATTTTGATTTATAATATTCCAAAAGGAGATAAGATGAACATAGATCAAATTAAAACGTTTTTAGCGATTGTAGATTATGGAAACTTTTCCTTGGCAGCAGAAAGATTGTTTATTACACAATCCAATGTAAGTAAAAGATTGGAAAGCTTAGAAGAAGAATTAGATGTTAAACTTGTATTGAGAAAGAAAGGGTATCGCACTGTTGAATTAACAGAATATGGCGTTAATTATGTGCCTGTCGCAAGAGAAATGTTATCGCTCTTACAGATTGGAAATAATTTAAAAAATATGGAAGATGTAAAAACTCTTCGTATTGCGAGTGTGGATGCAGTAAATAATTATACGTTAGTACCTTTATTTCAGAAGCATTTGAAAGAGTGTTCGAATATTAAGTTGTCTATTCTTACCCATCACTCTAATGAAATACATTCGCTTGTTGAAAGCAATGCTGCAGATATAGGGTTTGTTTTCTCGAGAATCAATTATTCGTATATTGTTTCTAAGCCGATTTATAGAGAGTTGATGTATTTGGTGTGTAATAAGGATAGTAAATACTATGAAAACTATGATCCATCTTTACTAGATCCACATAAAGAAGTATATCTTTATTGGGGTCATGACTTTCAACAGTGGCACAATCGTTACATTAATCCGAATGAACATAGTTTTATTCATGTAAATGTAGGAGCAATGATTCAATTGTATTTACAAGAAAAAGATAGTTGGGGAATTGCACCTATGTCTGTCATTGAAGCAATTCGTCTAAGAAATCCAAACTCGAATATTGTGTATTATCGTTTAAAAGATAGTCCTCCACCTAGAATTTGTTATGAAATAACTCATCGTAATCCAAATTCTTATCAAAAAAAGATTATTGAAGCATTTGAAAAAGAGCTTAATTATTTTATAGATAACAACAAATATATTTGTAGATATGAATCGTGGATGGAACAAGAAATATAAAAATAGAAGCGAATTTTTTCGCTTCTATTTTAGAATATTTTGTTTTTGTTTTACTTTACAAGCATCTTTAAACTGAATGTTCTTACCTTGGTCATTAACAACAATAAGCATAACAGGCATATCATAATTTTCTTTTAATTTCTTTTGGTTCACAGTGACAATGACATCTCCAGCTTTAACAGTATCTCCTTGTTTAAAACCTGCCAATGTAAATCCTTCGCCATTTGATTTCACTGTATCGATACCAATGTGAACAAGAATTTCTACACCATCTGAATTGGTAATTCCAAAAGCATGCCCTGTAGGATACATGGCTGATAATGTGCCAGATATGGGTGCAGTTACAGTAAATATATCGCTACTTGATTTAAATGCTACACTTTCACCTAACACTTTGTTTGCGAACATTGAATCGTTTACGGTCGTAACATCTATTAGTTCTCCATCCATAATTGATTCGATAGTAAATTCATCTTTGGTTATGGAATGATCATCTTCAAAACCTAATAAGTAAGTTGCAACTGCTGAAGTGATAATGGTTACGACAATGCCGGCAATCATTGCGCCTGCTGTATCCATGAAGATTGGTAAGGCAAGAATAGTAGAATATCCCATCACATACGCTTTGGCTCCTAATAAACCAGCAACAACACCACCTGCAGCGCCACCAATCATTACACCAATCATAGGTTTCTTATATTTGATGCCAATACCATAGATGGCTGGTTCAGAAACACCGGCTAAAATACAACCTACTGCAAGAGATAGACATTCAGCTTTAAATTCTTTATCTTTTGTTTTCAGTGAAACTCCTAAGCAAGCTCCACCTTCAGCCATATTATGAAGAACAAAGGCGGGTCTGAATACTCCATCATATCCAGGACTTGCGATAAATTGAGTCATAAATGGAGAGATGGCATGATGCATACCTGTCATGATCATCCAAGGAAGAACGGCTGTTAAAATTCCAAGTGCAACAAATCCAAAGTGTCCAGATGAATAAACAAATACTTTAACGATAATAGCTCCAATCCAATCACCCAGAGGTCCTAAAGCTGTAACACCAAGTACATATGAAATGAACAATGTTCCAGCTCCTACAAAAACAGACTTGAAGATACCAGGAATGATTTTATTCATCAATTTTTCAATGTAGCATGCACAAATACCAATTAAAATGGCAGGCATCATTGTATTTTTGTAATTGACTAACATGACTGGTAGTCCTAATAATTTAATGCTTTGTCCTTGAGCTACCATTTCAACAAAGCCTGGTGCAACCAACGCAGCAGTTACGGCCATCGCATAAATAGGAGTGGCTCCTAGTTTTTTTGCCACACCCATAGATATAAATACGGGCATAAAATAGAATGGCATATCGGCTACTAAACTTAATAATGTGTAAGTTTGTGCATTTTTAAATTCTGGATAGGCCATCGAAATAAGTAATAAGAACACTTTCAACATACCACCTGCAATCAATCCAGGAACAAGTGGTGTTACTGCAGCTGAAATAAAATTGATGACAGCCATGCCTGCTTCTTTAAAAGTCATTTTTTTCTTTGGATTTACATCTTCTACTGTATTGATTTTATCTGAAAGTAGTTTGCTGGCTTCTGTGAAAATTGGCATTAGATTTTGTCCCAAGATGATTTGTAGTTCATCTGTTTTGAATACATTGCCCATCACTGGCTTTGTGGCATTGATTTTTTCTAAATCTACTTTCTCCTTGTCTTTAATGATAAAACGTAAACGAGTCATACAATGGGTTACGCTAGAAATATTTTCTTGTCCGCCACTATATCTTATTAACTCTTGCGCAATTTTATAATAATCCATATTTTCTCCCTTCTATTATTAAATGTTGCTTCCATTATTAGAAATCACTTCTTTATACCAATAAAAACTATCTTTGATACTTCGTTTTAAAGATCCGCTTCCATCGTTGTTTTTATCGACATAAATAAAGCCATATCTTTTTTTCATTTCACCTGTTCCAGCTGAAACAATATCGATAGGTCCCCAATATAGGTATCCCATCACATCACATCCATCTTTAATGGCTTCTTTTACCTGTATTAAGTGTTCTTTGATATATTTGATACGAAATTCATCATTTATCTTTCCATCCAACCCTGGGTTTTCATCTAAACCAATTCCATTTTCGACAATGAACAAAGGTAAATGATATTTGTCAGTTAAAACATTTAAAACATATCTTAATCCTTCTGGATCAATAGGCCATTGCCATGGCTTTGGTGTTTTGCCACTTAGATATGGATTATCTTTTCCTTTAATGCCACCTGTATCATAAGAATTTTTAACTTCGTGACTGTACGTGCCTGAACGATAATAGCTAAATGCGAAGAAATCAACAGTATAATTTTCAATTAACTTTAAAGTATCATCGTTTAAATTGCATGTGTAGCCTATTTCTTTCCATATTCTTTTTACATATCCTGGAATAATCCCAAGACAAAATGGATCAGCAAAGTAATAGTTTGAAATTCTTTTTAAGTTATATGCGCCCATTACATCTTTTGGGTTACACGTATATGGGTAGGTTGCGATGCTTGAACATGTTAACATGCATCCAACTTTTGCATCTTTGTCGATTTCATGAACTAATTTTACTGTCCATGCACTACCTACTAAAAGATGACAGTAGGCATCCCATAATTCAAATTCACTAACCGCTAATGGATCAGATTTGTCATACGGTTTTGTAGATAGAATTCCACCAGAGATAACAGGTCTTCTATACATATTATTGACTTCGTTGAATGTTAGATAGTATTTTACTTTTCCTTTATAACGGTTGGTTACGACAGTTACATATCTTTTCCAATATTCAATAGTCTTTTCACTAATCCATCCACCATGATTGATTAATAGATTTAATGGAGTTTCATAGTGACTTAAAGTAATGATTGGTTCCATACCACATTGAATAATTTCATCAATTAAATCATCATAAAACTGAAGCCCTTTTTCGTTAGGTGTTTCATCATCACCATTCGGAAAGATTCTTGCCCATGAAATGGATGTTCTAAATGCTTTAAAGCCCATTTCTTTCATGAGGTGTAAATCTTCTTTGTAGCGGTGATAAAAATCAATAGCATCGTGACTTAAATATACTTTGTTAGGATCAAGTTTCATTTTCCATTTATTATTTTCTTCATCCCAAATAAGTCCTGGATCGTGAGAATTAATACCAACCACAACATCAGTGATATTTGGTAATTTACCATCTTCCATCCAGGCGCCTTCACATTGGTTAGCAGCTACAGCACCGCCCCATAAAAAGTCTTTTGGAAATTCATCTGTCATTAATATATCCCTCTTTTCTTTTCCAAGAACAATATATATAATGTGAGCAAATTGAAAAAGAGAATATTTAGTCTATTAAATATTCTCTGGAGGACTATTATGGAAATTGAACAAATCAAAGCATTTCTTACGGTGGTAGAACAAGGAAATATCACAAAAGCGGCAGACCGATTGTATACAACGCAATCTTCAATTTCAAAGAAGATACATGCGTTAGAGACAGAATTTAATATTCAGTTGTTTTTCAGAGGAAGAGGACAAAGAAATGTTGAATTAACACCTTCAGGAGAACAGTTTTTAGTGTTATGTAGGAAGTGGCAAAATTTGAAAAAGGAAGCAGATTCCTTAAGCCAAAAAAATAGTCAACTTCATCTTTCAATTGGAGCGATAGAATTAATTAATTCTTTTACATTTACAGATTTGTATAATGATTTATTAAAAAAACATCCAGAACTTTATATGAATATTCATACACATCATTCTTCTGAAATTTATCATTTGGTAGCTGATCATTATGTGGATTTAGGATATGTATACAATAGACAAACACATAAAGAATTGATTGTGCGTCCTTTATTTGAGGAGGAAATGTTATTGGTATGCAATGAGAAAAGTAATTTAACGCAAGTAGTGGATCCAAGTCAGCTGGATCCGAAGGAAGAAATTTATTTGAAGTGGTCATCCAATTATGAATTTTGGCATGATCAAATTTGGCCAAATCATCAATTTCGATTACATGTTGGTTCAAGTCAAATGATTGGTAACTTTTTAAATCAAGAAAATAAATGGGCGATTGTACCAGCAAGTGTTATAGAGGAAATGAAAAAAAGATGCAATTTCAGTGTGCATACTCTTTCGATTTCTATGCCGGTACGAACGTGTTATGAAATAGAATCAAGATTTCCTAGGATGAGTAGAACAGAGGGTGTGGAGGCTTTTAAGAAAGATTTAAGAACGTTCATAAAGGAAAGTAAAGAAATTAAGCTTTTACCATAAATAAAGTAGAGTATATATGCTCTCTTGAAACAATAGAATTTGAAATAGAAAAAACTCTTGACGATTCAAAAATAACAAGAAATATGATTAAAAATGAATTGAAACGTATTTTAACAGATTATGTTGAGCATAGAGGATTTAATAAGTCTGGTGTCTATTATTTAAAACAAAGAGGATAGCGATACCACGGCAGCGACCAATTTGCTATCACTAGGAAAGTGTAATAAATATGAAATAAGCAAAAAGAGTTACTGTATAAAATTTATTTTCGAGTTTGAGTAATATCTAAAATAAGGAAAGAACTTCAAGTTTTTGATTTATACAAAATTGGACGGAGTACGTATATGTGGTATGATAATGAAAATAGTGATAATGAAGGGGTCATAGAATATGTCAGTAGCTATATACTATGT
>CAVESC010000113.1:0-9163 GCA_963618275.1 Bacteroidaceae bacterium | reverse complement strand
TGTTTGTGTCTGCGTTGAGTGCAGCTCAAACGCAGAAATGGAGGAAAAAATGAAAGATTTTTGGTATGAATTAAAACATGTTTGTAAACAAAGTGGTGCTCGATATGGAATTTTACATACTCCTCATGGTGATGTCGAAACACCGATGTTTATGCCTGTAGGAACACTGGCAACTGTAAAAGGAATTGCTCCTGAAATGTTAAAAGAAATGGGTTCACAAGTTATCCTTTCTAATACATATCACTTATGGTTAAGACCAGGAGAAGATATTGTTGCTAAAGCTGGTGGTCTTCATAAGTTTATGAACTATGATGGTCCAATGCTTACAGATAGTGGTGGTTTTCAAGTTTTTTCTTTAGGAAAAACAAGAAAAATCAAAGAAGAAGGCGTTTATTTTAAAAGTATTATTGATGGTAAATCTTTATTCTTATCTCCTGAAAAAGCTATTGATATTCAAAATAAATTAGGTGCTGATATGATTATGTCTTTAGATGAATGTGCTCCTTATCCAGCAGCTTATGATTATATGAAACATAGTGTTGAAAGAACTATTCGTTGGGCTAAAAGAGGTAAAGAAGCGCATCATAATGAAAAACAAGCATTATTTGGAATTGTTCAAGGGGGAGAATATCCTGATTTAAGAGAAAAATGTGCTAAAGCACTTGTAGAAATGGATTTCCCTGGTTATTCAATTGGAGGAACAAGTGTCGGTGAACCAAAAGATGTGATGTATAAAATGGTTGAAGATGCTGTGCAATGGTTACCAGAAGATAAGCCACGTTATTTAATGGGTGTGGGTAATCCAATTGATTTAATTGAAGCAGCTATTCGTGGTATTGATATGTATGATTGTGTTTTACCAACACGTGTAGCTAGACATGGTGCCTTAATGACACATCATGGCCGTATGAATATTAATAATGAAAAGTTTAAAGAAGATTTTACCCCAATTGATCCTGAATGTGATTGCTATACTTGTAGAAATTATACAAGAGCTTATTTAAGACATCTTCATAAATCAGATGAATTATTTGGAAAAACATTGTTATCTATTCACAATGTAAGATTCTTATTACAACTTTCAGAAGATATTCGTAAAGCAATCCAAGAAGATCGTTTATTAGATTTTAAAGAAGAATTTTTAGATAAATATGGTAGAGATGTTTATAAGAGGGCTTTTTAAATGAAATTAAGTGAATTTGATTTTGAACTACCTGAAGAATTGATTGCTCAACATCCTGTTGAAAAAAGAGATACTTCTAGATTAATGGTAGTAAATAGAAAAAACGGAAATATTGAACACAGACATTTTTATGATATTCTTGATTATTTAAAACCAGGTGATGTTTTAGTAAGAAATAATACAAAAGTTATTCCTGCTCGTTTATTTGGAATTAAAGAAGAAACAAATGGACATGTCGAAGTTCTTTTATTAAAAGAATTAAAGAAAGATACTTGGGAATGTTTATGTGGAAATGCTCGTATTGTTAAAATGAATACGGTCATTACTTTTGGTGAAGGTTTATTAAAAGCAAAATGTATTGAAATCAAAGATGAAGGTATTCGTGTTTTTGAAATGATGTATGATGGTATTTTCTATGAAATTTTAGATCAATTAGGAACAATGCCTTTACCTCCTTATATTAAAGAAAAACTTGAAGATAAAAATAGATATCAAACAGTTTACGCTAAAATTGAAGGAAGTGCTGCAGCTCCTACAGCTGGTTTACATTTCACAGAAGAAATCAATCAAAAAATAAAAGATAAAGGTATTGAAATTCTTGATGTATGTTTACATGTTGGACTTGGAACATTTAGACCTGTTAAAGAAGAAAATGTTTTAGATCACCATATGCATAGTGAATTCTATATGATTAGTGAAGAAGTCGCTGATAAATTAAATAAAGCTAAAGCCAACGGTCAAAGAATTATTGCTGTAGGAACAACTTCAACACGTACATTAGAAGCAAACATGAAAAAGTATGGTAAGTTTACCGCAACAAGTGAAAATACTGATATCTTTATTTATCCTGGATATAAATTCGAAGCAATTGATTGTTTAATCACAAACTTCCATTTACCTAAATCAACATTATTAATGTTAATTAGTGCCTTTGCTTCAAAAGAACTTATTTTCAAAGCTTATAAAGAAGCTGTCAAAGAAAAATATCGTTTCTTTAGCTTTGGAGATAGTATGATGATTTTATAATGAAAATTAATTATGATTTAAAATTCAAAGAAGAATTAGAAAAAATAAAAGGTACAAAACCTTCCCTACTTCTCCACGTTTGTTGTGGACCATGTAGTGGAAATGTTTTAAAAGAAATATCTGAATTTTTTGATATAACTATTTATTACTCTAATTCAAACATTTATCCAGATACCGAGTATTTTCGTCGATTTCATGAATTAGAAGATTTTATTCAACGTTTTAATCAAGATTTCAATCAAAATATTCAAGTTATCGAAAAAGAATACCAACCAAAAGAATATCTACAAGATATTTCTCAATATAAAGATGAACCTGAAGGTGGAAAACGCTGCTATCTTTGTTATTCAAAAAGAATGAAAGATGCCTATAATTATGCTTCAACTCATCATTTTGATTATTGGACAACCGTTTTAAGTGTTTCTCCACATAAAAATAGTCAATGGATCAATGAAATAGGTGCAAGCTTTCCTCAAGAAAAAACACAATTTCTTTTTAGTGATTTTAAAAAGAATAATGGGTATTTAAAATCAGTTAAGTTTGCAGCATTATATAATCTATATCGACAAAATTATTGTGGTTGTGTGTATTCTTATCAAGATATGTTGGAAAGAGAAAAAAACAAGGAGTTACAAAAATAATTCCTTGTTTTTTATATATTAAAGCCATGTCACTTCATTACCTTTTCTAGGTAACGCTTTTCTTAAAGGTTTTCCATCTTTAGTATCAGGATAACCAACAATTAAAGAACCATAAACTCTTTCATCCTCTTTCATACCTAAACTTTGTAAGTAAGCTATAATATCTTCATCTTCATTAAGCCATCTTAATTGATTAATATAACAACTTCCTAAATCTAATTCATTAGCTTCAAGCATCATATTTTCAAGAGCGATTGCACAATCTGCTAAATTATTTCCATAATCTTTTTTATTAGCAACAACAATCAAAACTGGTGCGTTATAACAAAATGCATAGTCTCCTTTTTTAGAAAGATTGATTGAATTTTTCAAACTTCCATACATGTTTTCTGTAATCTCCATTTTAGAAAAAGTCTTTTCAACCATTTTAATTAAATGGTCGATTATTTGTTTGTTTTGAATAACTATAAAATGATTACTTTGATTATTCCCACCACTTGGTGCATATCTTCCAGTTTCAATAATTTTCTCTAACAATTCTTGATTAACTTCTTTATCTAAATATTTTCTCGTACTTCTTCTTGTCATTATGTTTCCAAATGTATTCATCGTATTACCTTCTTATTATAAAATATATTCTTTTAAACAATTTGTATAACGTAAATATCCTTCATGATTGATATGAAGTCCATCTTCATAGTAAGCTTCAACAGGTTCACCTTTTTTATTACATAATGTTGGATATGCATTAATAAAAGTTACATATTCATAAGGAATTGTCTTTTTATATTCCTTATAAATCATTTTTAATAAATCATTACTTCTCAATACACCAGGTGTATGTTTATAATCATGCATTGGTAAACATGGTAATGGTGATACCACATAAATTTCACATTCAGGTAAATTATAGTGTACTGTTTCTACAAGTTCTTTAACATTAATGGCAATATCTTTAGGCGATTGCATCACTGTTTTTCCTAAATCATTCGTTCCTATCATATAAACAAGTTGTTTAGGTTTAAATTTTAAAACTCCTTCATCGATGAAATGAAGTAACATTGTTGAAGTGATTCCTCCAATACCACAATTATATTTATTTTCTATTTCCGGAAAATATTTTTCTATATCCATAAATTGAGTAATAGAATCTCCAAAAAAAACAGTACCTCCTGCTTTAGAATTTTTATTTTGATCAATAATTTCTTTCATTCTATCAATTGTCATTTCTCTTATTTGATAGTAATTTGTAAGAAATGTCATATTTTCTCTCATAATGTCGACCTCTTTTCTATATAATATTATTATATTTTTATTGTTTTATTTTTTCAATATTGAAAAAATATTGAATATACTTGAAAAAAGTGATATTTTATTATCATTAATATGAGGGGAGAATTATTATGGTGAAAATCGTCAAATTTGGTGGTTCATCTCTTGCAGATGCTCATCAATTTAAAAAAGTTGGAAACATTATCAAAAGTGATCCAGATCGTCGTTTTGTTGTACCTTCAGCGCCTGGTAAACGTTTTAAAGATGATATTAAAGTTACTGACTTATTATATAAAGCATATAACGCTGAAAGCGAACAAGAATTTGAATGTACTTTTGATACAATCAAAGATCGTTATCAAAGTATTATCGATGAACTTAATTTAACAGTTGATCTTACTGAAGAGTTTGAAGTAATCAAGAAAAATTTCCAAGATCAAATCAGTGAAGAATATGCAGCAAGTCGTGGGGAATATTTAAATGGTATCTTACTTGCGAATTATTTAGGATTTGAATTTGTTGATCCTGCAACATGTATCTTTATTGATGAACATGGAAATTACGATGATAAAAAAACAGATCCTGTTTTATCTAAAAAATTAAGTGAAGTAGAAAATTGTGTTATTCCAGGATTTTATGGTTCTTGTAGTGAAGATCCTTCAAAAATTAGAACTTTCTCTCGTGGAGGAAGTGATGTAACAGGTTCTATCGTTGCTAAATGTGGTCAAGTAAAACTTTATGAAAACTGGACAGATGTTTCAGGATTCTTAGTTGCTGATCCACGTATCGTTAAAAATCCTGAAGTTATTGGAACAATTACTTATAAAGAATTGCGTGAGCTTTCTTATATGGGAGCAAGTGTTTTACATGAAAATGCTGTTTTCCCTATTCGTTCACAAGGAATTCCTATTGTAATTAAAAATACTAATAAACCTGAAGACGCTGGAACTTTAATTGTTGAAAGTACTGTGCATAAACCAAACCATATCATTACTGGTATTTCTGGTAAACAAGGTTTTGCAACAATCATGATTGAAAAAGACATGATGAATGATGAAATTGGTTTTGGTAGAAAAGTTTTACAAGTTATTGAAGAAGCTGGTCTATCTTATGAACATACACCTTCTGGTATTGATACAATGAACGTTATTGTTGAATTAAATTCATTTATTGAACATGAACAAGAAATTCTAGCTAACTTACATCGTGCCGTTCAACCTGATTCAATCGAACTTGAATCTGATTTAGCTTTAATTGCAATTGTTGGTCGTGGTATGAAAGATGGTCGTGGGGTAGCTGCAAAAGTATTTACTGCTTTAGCTAACAAGAAAATCAATGTTAAAATGATTGACCAAGGTTCTTCAGAATTAAATATCATTGTTGGTGTTAAAAATATCCACTTTAATGAAGCTATTCGTGCAATCTACAATACATTTATTGAACAAGAATAAAAGACTTCGGTCTTTTTTCTTTTTGTTTAATTCATATAATTTCTCTAGGAATTATCTAAAAAAGATGCTATAATAGACAAGAGGTGGTCATATGAAAATATCAACAAGAGGGCGTTATGCTCTAAGATTAATGATTGATTTAGCCCAAAATAAAGAACAAGGAAATATATCACTTAAAGATGTTGCTAAAAGACAAGAAATTTCTATTAAATATCTTGAACAAATAGCCACTCCTTTAATTCGTGCAGGACTTATTAAAAGTGTTAGAGGAGCACAAGGTGGATATTCTCTTACAAGAGATATGGATAAATATACAGCTAAAGATATTTTAGTAGCTGTTGAAGGACCAATTGCATGTGTCGCCTGTTTAGAAACAGAACCAAACCAATGTCCTCGTTATAGTGAATGTTTAACACTTCCTTTTTATAAAGGACTAAATAAAGTCATTACTGATTATTTGGAATCTTATACTTTAGAAGATCTTGCTAATTTACATGGATATCAAATTGAATATATTATCTAATAAACATATCACTGATATGTTTTTTTATACTAAAAATCGTGTATTTCTACACGATTAATCATCATAATGTTCTAAAAACATATGCTTTCCTTCATCATCTTTATAAGCAACAATTGTTTTTAAATTTACGTTTTCTACACTTTTAAAAATATTTCCTTCAACAAAAGGATTTACTTTCTTTAAATCTTTAATTAACTGTTTAATTTCTAAACGTTTAGATGCATTTTCTTCATCATGTGCATCTTGATTTTCTTCTGTAAATTTACAAGCACATTGTAAAAATGTCAATTCATGTTCATCTCTCCATGCTTTAATATCATCTTCTCTAATTAAATACATTGGTCTAATAAGTTCCATTCCTTCAAAATTTAAACTATGAAGCTTTGGCATCATTGTTTGAATTTGTGCACCATAGAGCATTCCCATTAAAATCGTTTCAATAACATCATCATAGTGGTGTCCTAAAGCAATCTTATTACATCCTAACTCTTTTGCCTTTGCATATAAATGTCCTCTTCTCATTCTCGCACATAAATAACATGGAGATTTTTCTATATTAAAAACAGAATCAAATATTTGCGAATCAAATATTTGAATTGGAATATTTAATTTTTTTGAATTATCAATAATCATTTGTCTATTTATTTGATTATAACCAGGATCCATCACCATAAAAACAAGTTCAAATTCAAATTTGTTATGTCTTTTTAATTCTTGAAAAAGTTTAGCCATCAACATAGAATCTTTACCACCAGAAATACATATAGCAATCTTATCTCCAGGTTTTACTAATTCATATTGGTTAATAGCCTTGCAAAAAGGTCTCCATAATTTTTTCTTATATTTTTTTTGAATACTTTTTTCTACTTCTTTTAAATACTCCAAATTATCCATTATATTCCCTCACTTCCTCTATTTATAAAAACAAAATTCATATCTAAAGTCAAATATTTTCGAATAATTCACATAAAAAGTTCAAATTCAATTCATATTGATATATAAAATGATAGCGAGGTGATAAATATGGCTGAAAGATTCAAATTCAATGATGAAGAAGAAAATATAGATGAAAATGATGATCAACAAAATGATTTAGAGAAAGAATATTATGATAATACAGATTATTCCTATACAAAAAGTAAAAATAAAAAAAGACCTAAAACTAAAAAGGTAACAAGAAAGAAGACAAAAACAAAAGTAAAAAAGAAAAATGGACGTTCTAAAGCTTCAACATTTTTTATAACTCTACTTATTTTACTTTTAATTGTAGCTGCAGGAGTTGGTGGCTATTTTGCCTATGAACATTATCAAGATCAACAAAATCAAATTGATCAATTAGAAAAACAAGTAGATCAACAAAACCAAACAAAAAAAGATGAATCTACATCTACTAAAAAGGAAAATAAACAAGAAGAATCTTCTTCATCTAAAAATGAAGAAAATAATACATCCAATGATAAAACAACGAACACAGATGAAAATGATTCATCACAAAATACAACAGATGATTCTTCATCAAATGAAAATACAAATACAGATTCAACAACTGAAACAGAATAAAAAAACTTGGCGTTTTGCCAAGTTTTTAAATTTGATCTAAAGCTTCTTTTAAATCAAATAAGATATCATCAATATGTTCTGTACCAATTGATAAACGAATTGTATTTGGTTGAATTCCAACATCAGCTAATTCTTCTTCTGTTAATTGTGAGTGTGTAGTTGTTGCTGGATGAATAACTAATGATTTAACATCAGCAACGTTAGCAAGTAATGAGAAGACTTGTAAATTATCAATAAATTTATGAGCTTCTTCTACGCCACCTTTAATATTGAAAGTAAAGATTGATCCTCCACCATTTGGGAAATATTTTTCATATAAAGCATGATCTGGATGATCTGGTAATGAAGGATGATTTACTTTTTCTACCGCTGGATGTTGTTGTAAGAATTCAACAACTTTTTTAGTATTTTCATTATGACGATCAATTCTTAAAGATAATGTTTCTGTACCTTGTAATAATAAGAAAGCATTAAATGGAGAAATTGTAGCTCCTGTATCTCTTAATAAGATTGCTCTAATATAAGTAACGAAAGCAGCTGGTCCTGCAGCTTCTGTAAATTTTACACCATGATAACTTGGGTTAGGTTCACTGATCCATGGATAACGTCCACTCTTAGCCCAATCATAAGTACCACCATCAACAATGACACCACCTAAACTTGTACCATGACCACCAATAAATTTAGTAGCACTATGAACAACGATATCAGCACCATGTTCAATTGGTCTAAATAGATATGGTGTACCAAATGTGTTATCAACTACAACTGGTAATCCATGTTTTTTAGCAATAGCACTAATGGCATCGATATCAGGAATATCACTATTAGGATTCCCTAATGTTTCTAAGTAAATTGCTTTTGTATTTTCTTGAATTGCATCTTCAACTTCTTGTAAATTATGAGCATCTACGAAAGTAGTTGTAATTCCATATTGAGTGAATGTATGTGCTAATAAGTTAGAAGTTCCCCCATAAATTGTTTTTTGAGCAACGATATGTTCACCTTGTCCTGCTAATGCTTGAATTGTATAAGCAATTGCAGCTGCTCCAGAAGCAACAGCTAAACCTGCTACCCCACCTTCTAGAGCGGCAATACGATCTTCAAATACACCTTGTGTAGAATTTGTTAAACGTCCATAGATGTTCCCTGCATCTGCTAATCCAAAACGAGCTGCAGCATGTGCACTATTTTTAAATACATAAGATGTTGTTTGGTAAATAGGTACTGCTCTTGCATCTGTTGCTGGATCTGGTTGTTCTTGTCCTACATGTAATTGTAATGTTTCAAATTTAAATTTTCTATCTTCTCTTTTAGTTACTGCCATTTTAATTTCCTCTTCTTTCTTTTGTATAAATATTATATATTGTTTTATGAATAAATGAAACTATTTACACATTCGTCCGTTACGGAAATTATGTCTTAATTCTTCAATCATTTAAATTCCCCTATCTAATCTTGAATTAAAGGTGTTGATAAATAACGATCTCCACCATCTGGTAATAAG